>NZ_GL882859.1:13020-31182 GCF_000195655.1 Klebsiella sp. MS 92-3 | reverse complement strand
GGCGCCCCTGCGCTGCCGGCTGCCGCCCGACTGCCCGCTGCTACGCTGATCAGGCTTCGCAAAGCAAAGACGGCGCCCGGCTGGTATACAGCAGCCGGGTTCGTTGATTGAGACTCTGAATGTTAAGGTAAAACGGCACCTGCGGCTGCAGGAAAAACCTGGGCAGGATATCGATCCAAGCACCGCGCTTACATTAACAGACGATACCCACAACCACAAAAAACCTATAACATCAAATGGTTACCTATTAAAATGGGCGCATCTGCCGTGAGACAATGCGCCATAAAGCTTAGTATTCCGCCACCTCGCGCGCCATTTCGCGCGTATATTGCCGACTGGCGTTAACCAGCATCTGCGTATAGGCCATCTGCGCCTGGCCGCTGACCAGCGCATCGACCGTCAGGGTTTCGAGGATCTTCCCGTACTGCATCACCGCCACTTTCTGTCATAAGTGGGCAATAACCCCAAGATCGTGGGTGACCATCAGGTAAGTGAGCTTAGCCTCCCGCTGCAGTTCCGCCAGCAGGTTAAGGATCTCAGCCTGCACCGACACATCCAGCGCCGACGTCGGCTCATCCAGCAGCAGCACCTGAGGCTCAAGAATCAGCGCTCTGGCTATCGCCACGCGCTGCCGCTGCCCGCCGGAGAGCTGATGCGGATAACGCTCGCGAAAGGCGCGGTTGAGGCCAACTTTATCCAGCAGCACATTGATCCGCCGGTCGCGGTCGTTGATACGATGGATCTGCAGCGGCTCTTCGAGGATATCGCCAATGGTGTGACGGGGATGCAGCGATCCGTAGGGGTCCTGAAATACCATCTGCACCTGACGGCAGCGCTCGCGGCTAATTTCATGCCCTAAGGGCTGAGCATCGATGGTCAGTTCCCCCTGCCAGTGGGTAAACAGCCCCGCCAGGCACTTGAGCACCGTCGTTTTACCGGAACCGGACTCTCCTACCAGACCGTAGATCTCGCCGGGCTTAACGTGGAAACTGACGTCATACAGCACCTGGTTACGCTTCTCCCCCTCGCCAAACGCGAGGTTGAGATGTTGAACTTCAATCATTATCCGCTCCTTAATCCGTTAACCAGCTGGCCTGACGCTGCAGCACCGGCAGTATCGGGCGACGATGCTGCATATCCGGCAGCGAGTTAATCAATCCCTGAGTGTAGGGGTGACGGGCGTTATCGAGATCTTTAGCGGCGATGGACTCCACTACCCGTCCGGCGTACATCACCAGCACCCGGTCGCAGAAGCTGCGCACCAGGTTGATATCGTGGCTGATAAAAATCAGCCCCAACCCGCGCGACTGAACCAGGTCATCCAGCAGGCCCAGCACCTGCAGGCGCACCGACACGTCCAGCGCGGAGGTGGGCTCATCGGCAATGATCAGCTCCGGGTCGGTAATCAGCATCATGGCGATCATGATGCGCTGTCCCTGTCCGCCGGATATTTCATGCGGATAAAGCTGATAAACGCGCTCCGGCTGGCGAATACGCACCACCTCCAGCATCTCCAGCGCCCTGGCTTTCGCCTCATCTTTGCGCCCGGGATGATGAGTAAGCCAGGCCTCGGCGATTTGCTTACCCACGCAGACCACCGGATTCAGCGAATATTTCGGATCCTGCATAATCATCGAGATACGTTTGCCGCGTACGCCGCGCATCTGCGCTTCGCTAAGATGCTGCAGATCGAGGTCGGCAAACTGCATCCGGCTGGCGCTGACGCGGGCCTTTTTCGGATGCAGCTGCAGCAGCGCGCGCCCAACGGTGGACTTACCCGAACCGGACTCGCCGACAATAGCCAGCTTCTCATGCCCCAGCTGGAAGGAGACGCCGCGCACGGCGTGGGTCACCGCGCTACCGTTAACAAAGTCGACGCACAAATCGCGCACGTCGAGCAGCGGTGCATTATTCACTACGGGGATCGAGGATGTCACGTAGGCCATCTCCTAAGAAGTTGAACGCTAAGCTATTGATCAAAATCGCCAGCCCCGGAATGGTTACGACCCACCAGCACTCCATCATATAAGTGCGCCCGCTGGAGATCATCGCTCCCCACTCCGGCTCTGGCGGCTGCGCGCCGAGGCCGAGAAAGCCGAGGCCGGCCGCGGTCAGAATGATCCCGGCCATATTCATGGTGATACGGATAATGACCGAGGGCAGACACAGCGGCACGATATGGCGCCAGAGGACGCGGGCCGATGAAGCGCCCTGCAGACGCACGGCGGAGATAAAATCAGCCTGGCGCAGAGAGAGCGTTTCGGCGCGCGCCAGACGGGCAATCGGCGGCCAGGCGGTCAGCGTGATGGCGATAACCACGTGCTCCAGCCCCGGTCCTAAAGCGGCGACAAACGCCAGCGCCAGGACCAGACTCGGGAAGGAGATGAAAATATCGGTGACGCGCATCAGCACCATATCGACTTTACCGCCGAAATAGCCGGCACTGACGCCCAGCAGCAGTCCGAGCGGACCGACGGTCACTGAGACCAGCAGCACGATATAGAGCGTGATGCGGGAGCCATACACCAGGCGACTAAAGATATCCCGGCCAAACTCATCGGTGCCGAACCAGTGCTGCGCATTCGGCGCGACCAGCGCACTATTCAGGTCCTGTACCAGCGGGTTATAAGGCGCAATCAGCGGCGCGAAAATCGCCACCACCAGCAGCATAAAGATAATTCCTCCGCCGATGGCCGTGAGCGGATTGCGCGCCATTTTGCCGATAAACCCGACGGCCCGCGCCGCCGCGCGTTGCAGCCGCTGACGGCCTTCGCCCGCACCACCCGAAAGCGGCGAATCCAGAGAAACGGTCATGATTTTGTCCTCGGGTCAAAGAATTGATACAGCATGTCGGAGAGCAGGTTGAGCATCACGAAGATCACCCCCACCAGCAGCACGCAGCCCATCACCGCATTCATATCGCCCAGCAGCAAGCTTCCGGTAAGGTAGGAGCCAAACCCCGGCCATGAGAAGACGGTTTCAATCAGCACCGCGCCTTCCAGCAGCGCGCCGTAGGCCAGCGCCACCACCGTCAGCAGTTGCACGAGGATGTTACGAAACGCATGGTTCCAGATAACCTGGCGCTCGGTCAGCCCTTTCACCCGGGCGGTAATAATGAACTCCTGCGACAGCTGGGCTAACATAAAGCTGCGGGTCATACGGCTGATATAAGCCAGCGAGTGAAAACCCAGCAGCGAGGCGGGAAGAATCAGATGATTAATGGCGTTCCAGAACACCTGGCCGTTGCCGGCCAGCAGCGCATCAACGGTCATCAGCCCGGTGCGGCGCGGCACCATACCATCCAGCCCGAGGTCTACCCTCCCGGCGCCGCCTACCCAGCCAAGCCAGGCATAGAACACCAGCAGCCCCATCATCCCGACCCAGAAGATCGGCGTCGAGTAGCCCGCCAGGCTGATAATGCGTACCACATAATCGGAGACGCTATTGCGCCGCGCCGCCGCCAACACGCCCAGCGGAATACCAAGACCCGCGCCGACAATAATCGCCATCGTTGCCAGCTCCATGGTGGCCGGGAAGACGCGGATAATATCGTCCACCACCGGTTTCCCGGTCAGCAGCGCGTTGCCCAGATCGCCGTGCAACAGGTTGACGAAATAGATGCCAAACTGGGTGGTCAGCGATTTATCAAACCCCAGCTGCTGGTAAACCTGCTGATAGGTACTCTGGTCAGCATCCGGGCCGACAATCGCCAGCACCGGGTCGATGGGCATGACGCGGCCAATGGTAAAGGTCAGCAGCAGCAGGCCGAACAGTGTAATCACCACCTGCAGTAGCCGTTTTGATAAGCGCCGGCCGCGTGAGCCGGGCGCAAGGATTGCGGTACTCATCCTTTCTCTCCTTCGCGGACTTTATAGACGTCACGCAGAAAAGTGGTGGCGGAGGGGTGCGGCTGATACTCCCGTACCTCGTTGCGCACGACGACCGAATCAACCATCTGCGAAAGCGGAATTAAAGCCGGAACCAGCTGGTCGTAGCGTGTCTGGATGGCCTGGTAGTCAGCCACCTGTTTTTGCGGATCGCGTTCCAGCAGGGCCTGGTCAATCATCGTATTCAGTTGCGGGTCGTAAAAACCGGTACGCCAGCCCTGGAAGTTGGTCAGGCGCGCCTTATCGCTGTTATCCGGGTTATAGACCAGCGCGCGCAGGCTGGAGTGCGGATGCGGCTCCATCCCGCTGCCGCCGCGACCTACCAGCAGGTCAAATTTACGCTCGCGCATTGCGCCGTAGATCTGGTTACCAGTGCCGGTGATGATTTTGGCGTTAATCCCCGCCTGCATCAGCGTCGACTGCACGGCGATAGCGATGTTAAGAAATGGCTGATCGGAGAGTACCCGCAGCGTGGTATCAAAGCCGTTGGGATATCCCGCTTCCGCCAGCAGCTTTTTCGCCCGCGCCACATCCAGCCTGTAGCCGGGATCGGGTAGCGTGGACGGCATTCCCGCTTTGATAGGCCGCTGGTGCAGCACGCCGTAGCCCGGCATCAGCGCTTTATTGATACCCTGGTAATCAATCAGATAGCGCACCGCCTCGCGCACTTTCGGATTGGCGAAGTGCGCCTCTTTCATGCTCATCGCCACGTAGTACATGGTGCCGCGCTGCACCGCATCGACGGTCAGCTGCGGGTCGCTGCGCAGGGCGTTGATATCGAAAACCGCCATATTGTTGGCAATATCAAGGTCGCCTTTTTCGATCATCAGGCGCAGAGTTTGCGACTCCTGGAAATGACGCAGTACCACGCGGCTCATTTTCGCCTCGCCGCGCCAGTAGTCAGGGTTGCGCTTCATGCGCAGCACCTCTTTTGCCTGCCAGGTTTCCAGCGTAAACAGCCCGGAACCGGCTTCATGGGTGGTTAGCCAGCGGTTTCCCCAATCGTTATCCTGCTGGTGGCTTTGCACCGTTTTACTGTCCAGCACCCCGAGGTTGCCCAGCGCCGCCAGCGAGTAAATCACCAGTTGCGGATCGTTATCTTTGGGTAATACGATTTGCACCGTGAAGCGGTCCGGCGCGCTGACCTGGCTGTCGATATTTTTCTTACTGAAGCCATAGGATTTCCATACCGAGGCCTGGGCCAGGTTGAGGTGCAGGATGCGCCGCATTGACCACACGACGTCGGCGGCGGTCAGCGGGTTGCCGGAGTGAAACTTAACGTCATCGCGCAGATGAAAGGTCAGGGTTTTGCCGTCGGGGCTGATATCCCAGGATTTCGCCAGCGCGGGCCTGACGGTGGTGAGCTGCTCAGGGTCAAGCTCCACCAGCGAGTCGTAGAGGTTGACCACGATCCCCACCACTTCGTTACCGGTCATCGCCGCCGGGTCAAGGGTGAGCAGGTTATTCATATTCATGCCGATGATCAGCTGGTCGGGCGGCGTTTTCGCCACCGCCTCCCCGCTCCCCATCGACATGGCGAGCGCGAGAATACACGCTCCCAGTAAGGAGGTTTTTTTCATATCTCTGTTTGCCTGTACTGTAGGGTACATGTTGCCGGATGGCGGCATTTTCGGCTTATCCGGTCTACCGGGCCGCAGGCTCGATAAGCGCAGCGCCATCGGGTATTTATTTTTTTAAATCAGTCGTGGCTAACGGTATTGGCTTCGATATACGCAAAATTAATGTCTTCACCGAGACCCGGACGTTGTGACAAATGCACAAATCCCTGGTCATCCATCGGGTCGACAATGCTGTTGAGATAGGCCGCCGGTTCATCGTAGTCGAGGAACGGATGCAGCAGGCCGCGCTCGTACCAGCGGCAGTTGCGGATCGCGCCCACCACCGCCAGGCTTGCCGCTCCGTTGCCGTGGACTTCGCAATCCATGCCGAAAGATTCCGCCAGCGCCGCCACCTTCATGGTCGGTGTAATCCCCCCCACGCCGTTAGCGCCGGCGCGCAGAATGTCGCAGGCCCCGGCTTTCACCCATTCGGCGCGCATGTGGTGCTTGCCGCCGAAGCTCTCCGGCCCGACGATGGGAATCGACAGGTTTTCCGCCAGCCACGCATAGGAGGACATCGAATCCTCCTCCATCGGCTCTTCAAACCAGGCGAAATTGAGTTTTTCCAGCTCTTTGCCGATCCACAGCGCCTCGGCGCGGCTGTACCAGTGATAGCCATCAATCATCAGGTCAATATCCGGCCCTACGGCTTCGCGCACCGCCGCGCAGGCTTTAATGTCCATTTTGGGATTGGGCGCAAAAGAGATTGGCGGCATCCAGGTGTGCAGTTTGATGGCCTTGTAGCCGCGGGCGACCAGCTTCTCAGCAAAAGCGGCATACTCTTCCGGGGTCGACAGGCCGCCCGGCAGATCGTCGCCGCACATGGTGCTACCGTAAGCCGGGACAGTGTCGCGATAGCCGCCGAGCAGTTTATAAACCGGCATCTTAAGGCTGCGGCCGATCAGGTCCCACAGCGCCTGTTCAACAAACGACAGCGCGCGCTCCGTTAGCTGATGTGCGCTGCCGCGCTGCCAGTGGTTAAGATCCTGCCAGATACGCTCACGGTTAAACGGGTCCTGTCCCACCAGCACTTTGCGAAAAAAAGTATTCACCACGAACGGGCGCACGACTTCCGGAGGCGCAAACGAAAAGCCCTGCGCCCCATCATCAGCGGTGATGGTCAGCATCGCCATTTTGGCCATGCTTTCAACCCCCGGATGGGAGTGCCCGGCGCTGTCGGAAACCCGACGAGTGGGATATTGGAAAACGGTGACATTCACAGATTCAATTTTCATGCTCGGTCCTTATCACGGCCAAATCCGATCGACATAAGCAGATCGGCAAAGCGGTTTTACATTATTGAAAATACGTTTCAATATATAATCTAAGCACAACTTCGTAGTAGTGCCTCGGACAAACACCGCTAAGCAAGGCCATAAATTTGGGCATTGGCACAACAAGACGTGACTGTTTTCACAAAAGATGAGCGAAATGTGAGGCAGATCGACCAGGAGAAAAAAGGGCGTGAGCGCAGAGAAGAGATTAACCGACCAGCTACATCCCGGGAATGTCTGCGCCCACAAATGGCTGACTTAAACCGCCGCCGCTGGCTCCGCGCTAAGCGCTTCCAGCAGTTCAGGTAAGGTTTGATAGCGGCCAGCGGCGGCCTGAAAACGCGCGTGCTGGCTATCTTCTGCAATCACTATCGTGGCAATCCCCGCCGACTGGGCCGCGCAAAAGCCGGTAAAGCTATCCTCAATCACCAGACACTGGCTGGCGTTGAGATTGAGCTTGCGCAGCGTCGTCAGATAAACCGCCGGATGTGGCTTTCCACGTTCTTCATCATCTGCGCTGCAAACCACGTCGAAAAAGTGCCAGAGCGAAAGCTTGTTCAGCACAGCGGCAATAACCTGGCGGGATGATGACGTGGCGAGCGCAATTTGATAGCCCGCCTCACGAAAATAGCGTAACGCCTCATGCACGCCGTGCATCGGCTCGGCTTCGGTGGCGATCAGGCCGGTAATACGCTGCAATATCGCGGCTTCAAGCCGCTGCGGAGCGAGATCAAGCTGAAAATAGCGGCACCAGGTGCCGGCAATGTCGTCGAGGCGCTTGCCCTTGGTCAGGGTTTCACACTCATCCACGCTCGCCGTTGCGCCCCACTGCGCGAGGGCGTCAATCTGCGCCTGGCGCCACAGCGCCTCGGAATCAATAATCACGCCATCCATGTCAAAAATAACCGCCTGCATACTCATTCGTTCACCTCATTAAGGCTGGCATGCGCTTCATGCCAGCCGCATCACCTAAGAGAATTCAACCTGCTCGCGGGCGGTTGCTTCCTTGTGGGAGAACCCCGGCTGCTCCACGCGGATAAAGGCGCAGAGGAAAAAGGCCACCACGTACAATGCGGTATAGGCGATCACCACCCCGATGGTGCTGAAGAACGGCAGCAGCACCACGGCAATCGCCGGCGCGAGAAAGTTCGACATCCCCGCCGACAGGTTATAGACCGAAATGGCCGCGCCTTTATGCTTCGGCTCCAGCGCCGGGAACACGGCCGCCAGCGGCACGAAGGCGGCGACAAAGATCCCGAGGGCGATGGCGGGGATCAGCGCCATCGCAAAGCTATGGCCAAAGTGCTGAGGAATGTAGTAAAACGCCAGGCTGGAGAGCGCCATCCCGATGCAGCCGAACCAGCGCACCACCTTCATCCAGCCAAGTTTTTCCCCGAGGATCCCCCACAGCACGTTAGAGAAAATGGTGGTGAAGAAGAAGACTGCCCATACCTGGAGCCATTCTGAAGTGCTGAAGCCCAGCTCATCGACAAACATCATCGGCATAATGACCGCAAAGCCGAACAGCGAGAGGGTATTGATAATCCTCACCATGCTCGACAGCAGAATATTGCGGTTGGTATAGAGCAGCGTCGCGGCGCGTCCCAGCTCGGAAAACTTCTCACGGGTGGTGAGATTCTGCATATGCTGCGGCGTTTGAATATGGCGCAGGGAAACCAGGGCAATCACGCCCCCGGTAAGGCAGAAGGCCAGCGCCAGCCACAGGGTGCCCATTTCGCCAATGTGGGGAATGGTAAAGCTCGGAATATAGCTGCCGAAGACCCCGATGCCGATGGAATACACCGCCCAGAACCAGCCGATGGCCGAGCTGGCGTTGTCGCTTTTGACGTTATGGACAATCGCCACGATAAACGAGTAGAGGAACAGCGGATAGGCGAAGCCGCGGATGCCGTAGAAAAGCAGGATCAGCGCATAGTTGGCGTGACCGAGGCCGAAAACGAGGAACAGCACGTGGAATACGCACCACAGCACGAAGCCAATCATCATCGTTTTCAGCGGGGTGATAATTTCCGCCACCACCCCGGAAATCCACGCCGACAGCGCAGCGGCCAGGCCGTAGAGGGTAAAGGCAAAGGAGGCCTCCGCCGGAGAGAAGCCGAGCGCTTTGATATAGTGCGACAGAAAGGCTAATTCAAAACCGTCGCCGGTCATAAATACGGCAATGGCGATGTATCCCCAGAGCAGGTTCAAGGGTAAACCGAGCCACTGTTTATTATTGATAGACATAATGACCTCGTTTTCAGGGTACAGGGTGGCCGCTCCGCGGCGTGCAACGAAGCGGCGGTTATGATGAAAATCAGTGCTGTCGATAGTGCAGATCGTTTAAATACAGGGCTTTAAACTGCGCGTAGCGTTGCATCAGGGTGTGGTGGCGAATGGGATCCGCACGCCAGGTCTGCCAGACTTCCGGTTTTTCACACACCGCGGCAATGGGTTTGCCCGCCGCCAGGCAGGCCAGCCGCGCCGCGCCCAGCGCGCCGCCGGTCTCTCCGCCTTTGTGGGTCACCACCGGCATAGCGAGAATATCGGCCAGCAGCTGGGCCCAGAACGGGCTGCGGGCGCCGCCGCCCACCAGCGAGCACTGCGCGATCGGCGTCCCGCTCTCTTTTAACGCCTGCAGGCCGTCGTTGATCCCAAAGCTCACCCCCTCCAGCACCGCGTAGCCTAGCTGCGCGCGCAGGCTGGCATGGGTCATGCCCCAGAAGATGCCGCGCGCGTCAGGATCGTTATGCGGGGTTCGTTCCCCGGAGAGATAGGGCAGGAAGAACGGGGCGTTGGCTTTATCCTCCTCGCTTAGCTCGGCAATCTCCGCCAGCAGCGCCACCTCCGTGGTGCCGGTCAGGCGGCAGAACCACTGCAAACAGCTGGCGGCGCTCAGCATGACGCTCATCTGGTGCCACAGGTTCGGCAGCACGTGACAAAACGCATGTACCGCCGACTGCGGCGCCGGACGATAGGCGTCGGTCACCACAAACAGCACCCCGGAGGTGCCGAGCGAAATAAACGCATCCCCCGGCGAGACCGCGCCGACGCCAATGGCGCTGACCGCGTTATCCCCCCCGCCCCCGGCCACCACCACCGAGGCGTTCAGCCCCCAGCGCGCAGCCACCTGCGGGTCAAGGGTGGCGGAAACCTCGCAGCCTTCGACCAGCGTCGGCATTTGGCTACGCGACAGGCCGCACTTGTCCAGCAGAGCGTCGGACCAGTCGCGCTTCGCCACGTCCAGCCACAGCGTCCCGGCGGCGTCCGACATATCGGAGACTTTCTTCCCGGTCATCCGGTAGCGCAGATAATCCTTGGGCAACAGCACCGTGGCGGTGCGCTGAAAGTGCTGCGGCTCATGACGGCGCACCCACAACAGCTTCGGCGCGGTAAAGCCCGGCATCGCCAGGTTTCCCGCCACCTGATGCAGCTCCGGCGCCATCGCCTCCAGCTCGGCGCACTCTGCGGCGCAGCGGGTGTCGTTCCACAGAATGGCCGGACGGATCGCCTGCCCCTCTGCATCCAGCAACACCGCGCCGTGCATCTGCCCGGAGAGGCCAATCGCCTTAATGGCCGGCCAATGCTGGGCGCATTTTTCCCGTAGCGTGGCCATCAGGTACTCCGTCGCCTCCCACCATAGCTCCGGCGCTTGTTCTGACCAGTGCGGATGAGGCCGCTGAATACTCAGCGGCGCGCTATGGCTGGCGATAACCTCATGGTTCTCATCAATGACCAGCGCTTTGACTTCCGATGTGCCGAGATCGATACCCAGATACATAGCCACCTCTTAGTTAATCAGCGTGTAAACGGCGGCGACTTTCTCGCGCATCAGCGCCAGGAAATCCGCGTTGTTGGCGAGATCACCAAACAGGGCTTTATCGCGCGCGTAGACAGCCACCGGATCCTGAGCCTCGAACATCTCATGCACCGCCTGCGCATCCAGGATGCCGTCCTGGTACTGATACGGCAGAGTTCCCTTGTGCCACTGCTCCATAAAGACGAAGAACAGCGCCGGCAGCATGGCGGTCGCTTCCGGGCGGACGCCGCGCTGGTAGCACTCCTGCAAGGTTGGCGCGATCATCGCCGGAATTTTCGAGAAGCCGTCGGCGGCGACGCGCTGGTTGGTGTCCTGGATATAGGGGTTGGTAAAGCGCTTAAGCACCACATCCCGGTAGGTCGGCAGATCAATGCCGTTGTCGCCGAGACACGGAATAACGTCCTCCGTAACGTAGCGGTCGGCAATGGCGTAGATAACATCGGTCAGCGTGCTTTCATGAATATACTGCTGGCCGATTAAGGTTCCCGCCCAGGCAATGCAGCTGTGCGACGCGTTCAGAATGCGAATTTTCGCCTCTTCATACGGGATGACCGACTCCACCATCTCCACGCCGACCGCCTCCAGATTCGGGCGGGCATCGCGGAAGTTGTTCTCCACTACCCACTGGATAAAGGTCTCCCCCATCACCGGCGCTTTGTCATCAATTCCGGTTTGCGCTTTGATGCGGGCCGGCAGATCGGCCGCCGGACGCGGGGTGATGCGGTCCACCATGGTGTTCGGACAGGTGGTATTGGCCGCCATCCAGTCAATCACCGCCTGTTTGCCGGTGAGCTGCAGGAACTCGACCATACCGTCGTGGAAACGCTCGCCGTTATGACGCACGTTATCGCAGTTGAGCAGGGTCAGCGGCCCGGCGTTGTCGGCCATGCGCTTTTCCAGGATCCGCGCGAGGGTGCCGTAAATGGTTTTGCACTCGCCTTGCAGGTCGGCCTGCAGATCGGGGTTGCTGGTTTCCAGCTGATGGCGAGTGTTCAGGTAGTACCCCCCTTCCGTCACGGTAAAGGCGATAACTTTGGTCTGCGGGTTTGCCCCTTCGTTAATCAGCGGCTGTAGCCCGGCCTGCCACGGTAGCAGTTTCTGGATTGAGGTGATCTCTTCATATTCGCGCTCCCCTTCCGGGCTGACGGTCTCGAGGACGTAACGTCCTCCCTGCGCCGCCAGCGCCTGGACCACCTGCTCGGCGTCGTTGCGAATATTCCCCGCCGCGATGCGCCAGCGATTATCCCCGGAAGCAATCAGACGATGCAGATACCACGCCTGATGCGCGCGATGAAAAGAACCCAGACCGATATGAAGCCATGTGAATTGATTGTTCATGTTCTGCTCTCCTTGAGTTGATGGCGCCACTGTAATTGATCATTTGACCAAAATAAGAGCCATGGATCACAAAAGAGCAATTACCCAATTAAATTACAAATGACCAGTAAAGAGCAAAAGCTTGCCAGTTATGCCAACCACGGCGAGAATGCGGGTATTCGCCGGGCCAATTGCGTGCCCTGGCCAGCAACTTAGGGCGGGAAACCATGAGTAAAGAAGACGATATCCGGTTGGATCAGAAGGTGCGTGCCGCATGGATGTACTACATCGCCGGCCAGAATCAGAGCGAGATTGCCAGCCAGCTGGGCACCTCCAGACCGGTGGTGCAACGGCTGATCGCCGCCGCGAAAGAAGAAGGGATTGTGTCGATTAATCTGCACCATCCGGTAGCGAACTGCCTCGATTATGCGCAGTTGCTGCAGGAAAAATACCGCTTGATCGAGTGCAATGTGGTCCCCGCCTTTAGCGAAGAAAGCACCCTCGACAGTGTGTCATTTGGCTGCTATCAGCTGATGGCTCGCTATCTGCAGGATGATAAAGAGAAAATTATCGGTCTGGGCTCGGGCCTGACCCTGAAAAAAGCGCTGCAGCGCATCGATTTTGACAGCCTGAATACCCGCTGCGTGGCGCTGATCAGCGCCATGAACGCCGACGGGCAGTGCAATTATTACGATGACGTGCCCCTGCTGCTGACCCGCAAAATTAAGGCCAAGTACTATCAGTGGCCGGCGCCGCGCTACGCCCAAAGCGCGGATGAGTATGAAATGTGGTGCACCAATCGCTTATTCCGCAGCGTCTCCGGCGTCGCCCGCGAGGCGGACGTGATTTTTGTCGGTATTGGTCCGCTGGGCACGCAAAGTCCGATCTTTAAAGACGGCTTTATCAATCAGGCGCAGATGGATGAGCTGACCGCCCGCGGCGGCATCGGGGAGATCCTTGGGCGGTTTATTGATGCGCAAGGCGACGTGGTAGACAGCGAGATCAACCGCATGATCACCAGCTATGATATCCGCCAGAGCCACTGCCCGCGGATTGCCGCTGCCTGTGGAGAACATAAACGACCGGCGATCCTGGCCGCCCTTAAAGGCGGCTGGATTAATGGCCTGGTGACCGATGAGCATACCGCCCGCTGGCTGCTGACGCGGTAACGTCGAACAGCCAGACAGCGAATCAGCTGCTGCTCATCAGTCGCGGGGGAATTTCAATCCGCTGCTGGCTGGCTTCGCCGGCGTCAATAATCGAAAAAACCGCGTCCAGCATCGCCGGCACGTCCTGCTGCACCATGTCGATATCGTGCCCCAGCAGGTAGACAAAAGGATCCCAGTCGAAGCAGCCCATCGGCGGCTGCTCGCTGCCGGTTAGCCCCACCTGCGACAGCCAGCGCACAACCCCTTCCAGGGATATCGTCGAGTTAACAAATATCCCCTGCAACAACGTCTTCGCGCTGCCAAACCGCTCCTGCAGGCAGTCCTCAACGTGGCCTTTCGAATAGCCGGGGGCCAGAATATTCGCCTGCGGCACGCTAAGCCCCAGCTCGCGATGCGCATCGTGGAAGCCGCGTAAACGCTCGCTGGTGTTATGGTCGCTGCTGCGCCCGCCGATAAAGGTCAGCGGCGCCAGCTCTCCGCGGCGGCGGGCGCTATTAGCCAGGATCTTATGAGTCAGCGCTTTCGCGCCGCCGTAGTTATCCGAAATCACCGACGGCGAGAGAGAGCCCGGCAGGTCGAGATTGACCGTTGGCACGCCCGCCTGCTGGCATAGCGCGGAAATTTTATCCGGATTGGTCGCCCCGGTCGCGACCACCCAGTCAACCTGCCAGGAGAGCATCGCCTTTACCGCTTCGATCTCCAGTTCCGGACGCCGGCGCGTACAGGTGATAATCGGCAGCAGGCCGCGCTCGCGGGCCATCTCCTCAAAGCGTTCGGCGATGGAACCGAAGTAGCGGTTATCATATTTGGGGATAATCATACCGATGACGTGTGATTTTTTACTGCGCAGCATGCTGGCCTGACGGTTAATCGCATAGCCCTGCTCCTCGGCAATCCGCGTCACCTTTTCCGCAAGCTTGGCGCTGATGCGGCGCTTTTTCCAGTTACCGTTGAGGATAGCGCTCACCGCGCTCGCCGAAACGCCGGAAAGTTCCGCCAGGTCGTAAATCGTTATCTTCTTCATTTTTCCAACTTGCGTCACAAAATCATGTCGCTGTTAATTTCCCCACTTGCTCAATCGATGAAGCGAGAGCAACATAGCTTCATCGATTGAGCATCCTTTTCACGCCAGGAAGTACGCGCGCATACCGCCTCAACATGCCAGCAAGCCTGAATTAAGATGCTGATATTCAATATGTTACCAGTTTTAGTCTATCACCTCGAACGTGATGCCCTCGCGTTCGATAGTTTTAACCAGACACGGCAAAGGATTATAAAATGAACCACTCTGTCTCCTCTATGAATACTTCCCTCAGCGGTAAAGTCGCCGCGATCACCGGCGCGGCGTCCGGTATCGGCCTCGAGTGCGCGAGGACCCTGCTGGGGGCTGGCGCAAAAGTAGTGCTAATCGACCGCGAAGGCGAAAAGCTCAACAAACTGGTCGCCGAACTTGGCGAAAACGCCTTCGCCCTGCAGGTCGACCTGATGCAGGCGGACCAGGTCGATAACCTACTGCAGGGCATTTTGCAGCTTACCGGGCGTCTCGATATCTTCCACGCCAACGCCGGCGCCTATATCGGCGGGCCGGTGGCCGAGGGCGACCCGGACGTCTGGGACCGCGTGCTGCACCTCAATATCAACGCCGCCTTCCGCTGCGTGCGCAGCGTCCTGCCGCATCTGATCGCGCAAAAATCCGGGGATATTATCTTCACCAGCTCGATCGCGGGCGTGGTGCCGGTGATCTGGGAGCCTGTCTATACCGCGTCGAAATTCGCGGTGCAGGCATTTGTGCACACCACTCGTCGCCAGGTGGCGCAGTATGGCGTGCGCGTCGGCGCCGTACTGCCGGGCCCGGTGGTTACCGCTCTGCTGGACGACTGGCCAAAAGCCAAAATGGACGAAGCGCTGGCCAACGGCAGCCTGATGCAGCCGATTGAAGTGGCGGAGTCGGTGCTGTTTATGGTGACGCGTTCGAAAAACGTCACCGTGCGCGACATTGTGATCCTGCCGAACAGCGTGGATCTCTGACCCTGGCCAGCCTGTGAGAGGATGTGATGCAAAACGATACGCAAAACATTATTGGCGTGGATGTCGGTTCGGGCAGCGTGCGCGCCGGGGTATTCAATCTGCGGGGCGAGCTCCTCGCCCACGCGACCCGGGAAATAACCCTGTTTCGCAGCGCCGGAAACAAGGTCGAGCAGTCGAGCCGTGAGATCTGGCAGGCGGTGTGCTACTGCATTAAAACGGCGGTGGCCAGCGCCGGCGTTTCGCCGTCGTCGATCGCCGGGATCGGCTTCGATGCCACCTGCTCGCTGGTGGTGATTGGCGATAACGATGCGCCGCTGGCGGTCGGGCCTTCGGACGATGCGGACCGCAACATTATTGTCTGGATGGATCATCGCGCCACCGGGCAGGCGGAAAAGATCAATGCCACGGGCCACCCGGTACTGCGGTACGTTGGCGGCAAAATCTCGCCGGAGATGCAAACGCCGAAAATTTTGTGGCTGAAGGAGAATCGCCCGCACATCTATCAGCAGGCGCGCCACTTCTTCGACCTCGCCGATTACCTCACCTGGCGCTCAACCGGCGATGAAGCCCGCTCGGTCTGCACGGTGACCTGTAAATGGACCTACCTGGCGCATGAACAACGCTGGGATGCCGGTTACTTCCGCCAGATTGGCCTCGAAGAGCTGGCGGATGAAGATTTTGTCCGCATCGGCCAGCGGATTGTCGATCCAGGCACCCCCTGCGGCGAGGGCCTTTGCGCCACGGCGGCAGAGGAGATGGGCCTGCCGATCGGTACGCCGGTGGCGGTGGGGATGATTGACGCCCACGCGGGCGGCATCGGTACCGTCGGCGTGCTTAACGGCGCGGTCAACAATATGGCCTATGTCTTCGGCACTTCTTCCTGCACCATGACCACCACTCAGGAAGCGGTATTCGTCCCGGGCGTCTGGGGCCCTTACTATTCGGCGATGGTGCCGGGCTACTGGCTAAGTGAAGGCGGGCAAAGCGCCGCCGGCGCGGCTATCGACCAGCTGCTGAGCTTCCATCCGGCGGCGGCGGAAGCGCGCGAGCAAGCGAAAGCCGCAGGCGTCCCTCTGCCGGTCTGGCTGGCGGATCGCGTTCTGACGCAAGTTGCTTCCCCTTCTGAAGCGGTAACGCTGGCCGCCGGTCTGCACGTCGTTCCGGAGTTTCTCGGTAATCGCGCGCCGCTTGCCGATCCCCACGCGAAAGCGCTGATTGCCGGGCTGGGGATGGAGCGGGACCTGGATAACCTGACCGCGCTGTACGTTGCCGGGCTATGCGGGATTGGCTATGGTCTGCGACAGATCATTGACGCCCAGCGCGCCTGCGGAATTGAGAGTGAAAATATCGTCATCAGCGGCGGAGCCGGGCAGCATCCGCTGGTGCGTCAGCTGTTGGCCGACGCTTGCGGCGTTAGCATCGTGAGCACCGCCAGCCGCGAGCCGGTGCTGTTAGGTTCCGCCATCCTCGGCGCGGTGGCGGGCAGAGTCGCGGCTTCGCTGCCGGAGGCCATGAAGCAGTTTACTCAGGTGGATGCCACCTATCACAGCGAGACGGCGTTTAGCCCGCTTCATCAGCGCAGGTATGCGGCCTATAAGGCGCTACAACAGGCCGGCAGGCTGATTCGCGAATAACATACCTCCTTATTTTATAACAATAATGCTCCGCTGCTATGCAGCGGAGACACTCATCTGCACTCTGAAATCGAGGTCAACATGTCCGTTAATAACAAACAGTGGTACGGTCTACCGCTCAACCTCATCTGGGGATATGTCGCCATCGCCGTGTTTATGACCGGCGACGGCTTTGAGCTGGCTTTTCTGTCGCACTACATCAAAGCACTCGGATTCACCCCGGCGCAGGCTTCCTTTGCCTTTACTCTCTACGGTCTGGCTGCCGCCCTGTCGGCGTGGGTCTCCGGCGTGGTGGCGGAAATCATTACCCCACGTAAAGCCATGCTGATTGGCTTCGTGCTGTGGTGTGTGTTCCACGTACTGTTCCTCGTCTTCGGCCTCGGTCGCGCCAACTATGCGCTGATCCTGCTGTTTTATGGCATCCGCGGCCTGGCCTACCCGCTGTTCCTCTACTCCTTTATCGTCGCCATTATCCACAACGTCCGCAGCGACAGTTCCAGCTCCGCGCTGGGCTGGTTCTGGGCGGTCTACTCGGTGGGTATCGGCGTGTTCGGCAGCTATATTCCGAGCTTTACCATTCCCCACATTGGCGAAATGGGCACCCTGTGGCTGGCGCTGCTCTTTTGCGCCACCGGCGGCATTATTGCGCTGGTGTCGATGCGTCATACCGAAACGCCGCGCCATATGCAGAACCTGACCACTCGTGAAAAATTCGCCGAACTGGGGCGCGCGGCGACGCTGCTCTATACCAACCGCAGCATTCTGTTCTCGAGCATTGTGCGCATTATCAACACCCTGTCGCTGTTTGGTTTTGCGGTGATCATGCCGATGATGTTTGTTGATGAGCTGGGATTTACCACCTCGGAATGGCTGCAGGTATGGGCGGCATTCTTCTTCACCACGATCTTTTCGAACGTTTTCTGGGGGATTATGGCGGAGAAAATGGGCTGGATGAAGGTTATCCGCTGGTTCGGCTGCATCGGGATGGCGCTTTCCAGCCTGGCGTTCTATTACCTGCCCCAGCACTTCGGCCATAATTTTGCCATGGCGCTGGTACCGGCTATTGCCCTGGGGATTTTTGTCGCCGCGTTTGTGCCGATGGCGGCGGTGTTCCCGGCGCTGGAGCCGAACCATAAAGGCGCGGCGATTTCGGTCTATAACCTGTCAGCCGGGCTGTCGAACTTTCTGGCGCCGGCGATTGCCGTGGTACTGCTGCCCTATTTCAGCACTATCGGCGTGGTAATAGCCTATACCGCCTTATATATTCTGGCCTTCTTCCTGTGCCCGTTAATCCGCGTTGAACAGCCTGGCTTTACCAGCGATCAGCATGCGAAACCGTTTACCGCCAACGCGGCAGAGTCTTAATAAACCGCATCTGGTACAAACAACGAGCAATCCGGGCGGGGCCGCCCGG
>NZ_GL882859.1:5958-12905 GCF_000195655.1 Klebsiella sp. MS 92-3 | reverse complement strand
GGATTTTTGCCTTATGCGATAGTCACTTTGCCATCCAGATAAACATCCTGCACGGCATTGATCAGCTTCACACCGTCGGCCATCGATTTCTTAAACGCTTTGCGGCCCAGGATCAGCCCCATGCCGCCGGCGCGTTTATTGATCACCGCCGTGCGCACCGCGTCGGCAAGGTCGGTCTCCCCGCCCGCCGCGCCGCCGGAGTTGATCAGCCCGGCGCGGCCCATATAGCAGTTGGCCAGCTGGTAGCGCACCAGATCGATGGGGTTATCGCTGGTCAGTTTGCTGTATACCCGATCGTCGGTATAGCCGAAGTTAACCGCTTTGTAGCCGCCGTTATTCTCCGCCATCTTTTGCTTAACGATATCGGCGCCGATGGTGGCCGCCAGGTGGTTGGCCTGACCGGTCAGGTCAGCGGAAACATGATAGTCGACGCCGTCTTTCTTGAACGCCGAATTGCGCAGATAGGCCCACAGCACGGTGACCAGGCCCAGCTCATGGGCCCGCTCAAAGGCGGCGGAAATCTCTTCTATCTGACGACGCGATTGTTCTGAGCCGAAATAGATCGTCGCTCCCACGGCCACCGCCCCCATATTGAACGCCTGCTCAACGCTGGCGTAGAGGGTCTGGTCGTATTCGGTGGGGTAGCTCAGCGTTTCGTTATGGTTGAGCTTCACCAGGAAAGGGATGCGATGCGCGTAGCGGCGCGACACCGAGGCCAGCACGCCGTAGGTCGACGCCACGCAGTTACAGCCGGCTTCGATCGCCAGCTCGACGATATTTTTCGGATCAAAGTACAGCGGGTTGGCGGCAAAGGAGGCGCCCGCCGAGTGCTCCACGCCCTGGTCAACCGGCAGAATGGAAAGGTAGCCGGTTCCCCCCAGGCGTCCGGTATTGTACAGGGTCTGCATATTGCGTAGCACCGCCGGTGGTCGGTTGTTATCCACCATCACCCGATCAACATAATCTGCGCCAGGCAGATACAGCTGGTCGGACGGAATGGTTATACAACGGTGCTGCAACAGGCTCTCGGCATCTTTGCCCAGCAACTGCGTAATATCAGTCATAGCAATCTCCCGTAAGGCCGGCCGAAGCCGGCGTGCATTATCCCAACCCAATTTTTTTGGGCAGGTTAAGCCTGGTACCGACTTAGCCTATTTTCCAGCCGGGGGGCCATTTTTTCAGGAGATTCTGCTGTCCCGTTGCGCTGCCATTTACCACCAGGCGTGGAAATGGTGCACCGGCCCGATACCGTGGCCTACCTCCAGAGAGTCGGCCTGTGCCAGAGCCGCCGACAGCCAGGCCTTCGCCTCGATAACGGTGGCCGCCCAGTCCGCGTGACGCGGGCGCAGCGCCGCCAGCGCGGCGGAGAGCGTACAGCCGGTGCCGTGGGTATTTTTGGTTTGCACTCGCGGCGCGGTGAACCGCTGTTCCCCTTCGCGGGTGAAGAGCCAGTCCGGGCTTTCGGCATCGTCGAGATGGCCGCCCTTCATCAATACCGCGCCGCAGCCCAGCGCCAGCAGCGCCCGCCCCTGCTCCAGCATTTCCCGTTCGTTACGCGCATGGGGGGCATCGAGTAGCGCGGCCGCTTCCGGCAGGTTCGGGGTGATCAATGACACCTGCGGCAACAATCGTTGACGCAGGGTCTCCACCGCCGAAGCCGACAGCAGCGGATCGCCGCTTTTCGCCAGCATGACGGTATCCAGCACCACGTTGGCCACCCGGTAGCGCGCCAGCCGCTCGGCCACGGCTTCCACAATATCGGTCTCCGCCAGCATGCCGATTTTGGTGGTATCGATACGCACATCGCTGAACACCGAGTCGAGCTGCGCGGCCACAAAATCCGGTTCGATGCGATAGACCGACTGTACGCCGCGGGTATTCTGCGCCACCAGGGCGGTGATCGCCGAGCAGCCATAGGCCCCCAGCGCGGAGAAGGTTTTCAGATCGGCCTGGATACCGGCCCCGCCGCTGGGATCGGTGCCGGCGATGGTCAGGGCGTTGATGCGTTTCATCCCTGCACCTCCTGATACAGCGCGTCGAGAAACGCCGGAATAAAGCTGCCTGGGCCTCCCTGACGGGCGGCGATCTCCCCGGCCTGCTTCATCAGCCCGCAGGCGGCGGCCACGTTTTCCAGCCGGTCTCCCGGTAGCGCCGCGCTCGCCGCCACCACCGCCGACAGCGCGCAGCCGGTGCCCACCACCCGGGTCATCAGCGGATTGCCCCCCGCCACGCTGAGCACCCGCTCGCCGTCGGTGACGTAGTCCACCTCGCCAGTGACCGCCACCACGGTAGCCAGCCGACGAGCCAGCGCCTGGGCCGCCGGCAGCGCCGCAGCGGCCGTATCGGTGGTATCCACCCCGCGCCCGCCGGCGCTCATCCCGGCCAGCGCCAGAATTTCAGAGGCATTGCCGCGAATGGCCGCCGGCTGGAGGGCCAGCAGCTCGTGACAAAAGGCCGTGCGCACGGTCAGGGCGCCGACCGCCACCGGATCCAGCGTCCAGGGCTTGCCGGCCTGACGGGCGTGCTCCACCGCGGCGCGCATCGCCACGGCGCGATCTTCGGTCAGGGTACCGACGTTAATTAACAGCGCATCAGCGATAGCGGCAAATTGCGCCGCTTCGCGGGGATCGATCACCATCGCCGGCGAGGCGCCGACGGCCAGCAGAACATTGGCGGTAAAGGTCTGCACCACGTCATTAGTCATGCAGTGCACAAGGGGGGAATGGGCGCGCAGCAGATGGCGCAGGTGCGCGACAGGCGCGGGATTCAACAGCTCAGGCATAGTTTGCTCCCGCCAGACGAGGTAGAAGCAATGACCCTGCGGTCTCTGACTTCCCTACGCTGGCATTATCCAGATCAGGTGGTACGGGTATTTCTCAGCCTTCAACGAAGAAGGGCACCCCGAGTCAAAATAGTAAAATTGTTAAGCGTTGTGGAATTTACCGCAACTCACCGGTTCATACAACAAGCCTTTAGCCCTGGATACGACACCTTCGCGGCCATCATGCTCATCAGGCAACCGGACGGGATTGCATTCCGCTGCTGGCGGGCGGAAAATAATGACATCATGCGCTATTTAGCCTACCGAGGATATACGCCATGGCCGTTTATCACCATGCGCTGGTACTGATTAACAGCAGTCAGGACGGCGTCCCGCTGCTCCAGCATGCCGCCAGAATGGCAGAAGAGAACGGCATGCGCATCACCATCGCCCACATCAGCACCGATTACCGGGCGCTGAACTATGTTTCCGACAGCCTGCGCGACGATCGGGTCTCGCAGGAGGTGATCCAGGCCAAAGCCCTGCTCAACGAGCTGGCCTGCACCGTCTCCCTGCCGGTGGATACCCTCTCGCTGGTGACCACCCGCCGGTTTGAAGACGTGGAAACCTGCGTTCGGCAGCGGCAGATCGATTTAATTATTGCCGGGCACCATAACCGGCTGCTGGGCGTCCTCTCCTCACACTCGCTGGAGTACATCAACCACTTAACCGTAGACGTGCTGATCAAGCACCTGCCCTAGCGCAAGGCGGCCTGCAGCAGGGAAAAACAGTCTTCAATAAGCGGGGGCAGCGCCTGCGGGCCGCGCATCAGGGCCACTGTGCGGGCGAGCGCCGGCTGCTGCAGCTGGGCGACCCTGAGCGCCGGGTCCTGCAGATGGGTGGTGTACAGCGCCGGCAGAATCGCCACCGCTAAGCGCGAGCGCACCAGACCATACAGGGTTTCGATATAGTCCACCTGGTAGCGGGTGGTCAGCGTCAGGCGATGGCTCTCCACTAATGCCGCCACCAGCCGCTTGATATTGCCCTTCGAGAACACAGCAATATCCCGCCCCACCAGCTGTTTCCACGGCAGATGCGCCTGCGCGGCCAGCGGATCGTCGCGGTGCAGCACCGCCACGAAGGGATCTTCGCGCAGCGGATAGACCAGCAGTTCTGCGGGCAGTGAACTGTCGATCGCCCCGATGCCGAAATCAATCTCGCCGCGCTGCAGCGCCTGGATAAGCGCATCGTTGGTCTGATCGTGAAATTCAATGCGCAGACGCGGAAAGGCCTCAGCCAGGGTCTGCGGCAGCAGCGGAAACAGCAGCGAACTGACCGACGGCACCAGACCGATACGCACCGTCCCGTCGCCACCCGCCTCGACAATCTGCTGCATATCGGAAAAGGCCGCCTGCGCCACGCTGAGGATCCGCTGGGCGTGGGGTAAAATCGCCGCCCCCAGTTCAGTCAGAGTGACCGTCGCAGCGGTACGGTTGACCAGCTTACCGCCGAGTACCGTTTCAATCTGCCGCAGGGCGCTGCTCAGCGCCGGCTGGCTAATCGCCAGCCGACTGGCGGTATCGGTAAAATGGCGCAGCTGGGCCAGGGTGACGAAATACTGAAGCTGTTTAAGAGAGAGCGCGGGCAGCCGCTGCCAGGGTTCGTTCATCATCGGGTTCGCTACGGTGGTCCTGCACAATAACCCGAGCTTATCGGGTGATAAATTTATTCATCTGGGCAAACGTTTGCTGTGCCCCTAGAGTATCCGCATTATCCTTGTGCCGGAGTGGTTATGTCCAGCAATGCTCAAGTCCGCCGTCGCGCCGTGCAGGCCGCGCGCGGTGAATCCCCGTTTGATCTGCTGCTGATCGATGCGCAGATCGTCGATATGGCCACGGGCGAAATTCGCCCCGCTGACGTCGGTATCGTCGGCGAGATGATCGCCAGCGTCCATCCGCGCGGCAGGCGCGAAGACGCCCATGAAGTGCGTTCCCTGGCCGGTAGCTACCTGTCCCCCGGCCTGATGGACACCCACGTGCATCTCGAAAGCTCGCACCTGCCGCCGGAGCGCTATGCGGAAATCGTCCTCACCCAGGGCACCACCGCAGTGTTCTGGGATCCGCATGAGCTGGCCAACGTCCTCGGCGTCGCTGGCGTGCGCTATGCGGTGGACGCCAGCCGCCATCTGCCGCTGCAGGTGATGGTCGCCGCCCCGTCCAGCGTCCCCTCCACGCCGGGTCTCGAAATGTCCGGCGCCGATTTTGCCGGCGCGGAGATGGAGACCATGCTCGGCTGGCCGGAAGTGCGCGGCGTGGCGGAGGTGATGGATATGCACGGCGTGCTGCACGGTAGCGAGCGGATGCAGGAGATTGTCCAGGCCGGTCTCAACAGCGGCAAACTGATTGAAGGCCACGCCCGCGGCCTGAGCGGCGCTGACCTGCAGGGCTACCTCGCCGCCGGCGTCACCTCCGATCATGAACTGACCTCGGCGGACGACGCGCTGGAAAAACTGCGCGCCGGGCTGACGATCGAGATCCGCGGCTCGCACCCCTATCTGCTGCCGGATATCGTCGCGGCGTTAAAAACGCTGCCGCACCTCTCCTCGCAGATCACCGTCTGCACTGATGACGTGCCGCCGGATATGCTGCTGGAGAAAGGCGGCATCATCGCCCTGCTTAATCTGCTGATCGAGCACGGTTTACCGGCGGTCGATGCGCTGCGATTCGCCACCCTCAACGCCGCTATTCGCCTGCAGCGCCACGATCTTGGGCTGATTGCCGCCGGGCGGCGCGCCGATCTGGTGGTGTTTGATTCCCTGGAGAAACTGGTGGCCCGCGAAGTCTACGTAGGCGGTAAGCTGCTGGCCCGTGCGGGCAACCTGCTGACACCGATCGCGCCCGCCGCGGGCGTCACGCCGCCGCGCGATACTTTGCAGATCGCCCCCCTCCGCGCCGATGACTTTATTCTGCGCGTCCAGGGCATTCGTCACGGCATCGCCCGCCTGCGCCATATCCGCGGCGCGCGCTTCACCCAGTGGGGCGAAGTGGAAGTGCAGGTTCGTGACGGGAAAGTCCAGCTGCCCGCCGGCTTCAGTCTGATCTGGGTCAAGCACCGCCACGGCCGCCATCAGGCGACGCCGCAAATCGCCCTGCTTGAAGGCTGGGGTGAGCTGCGCGGCGCCATCGCCACCAGCTACTCCCACGACTCGCATAATCTGGTGGTGCTCGGGCGCGACGCTAATGATATGGCGCTGGCGGCCAACCAGCTTATCGCCTCCGGCGGCGGGATGGCGCTGGCGCAACAGGGCGAGATCCTTGCCCATGTGGCGATGCCGATTGCCGGCATGCTGTCGGATCTCCCGGCCGCGGAACTGGCGCGTCAGTTCCGCGAGCTGCGCGATCTGAGCAGCCAAGTCGCCGACTGGGAGCCGCCGTACCGGGTCTTCAAGGCCATTGAAGGCACCTGCCTTGCCTGTAACGCCGGGCCGCATTTAACCGATTTGGGTCTGACCGACGGCGGCAGCCGCCAGATAGTCGACCCGTTGATAGCCTGCCGGGAGATCCCGGAGCCAACCGATCACAACAATAATCCTCAGGGAGCCTGAGCATGGCCGATAACACACTTCACTCTTCCGCCCGCGCTAACTGGCTGGAGCGCCGCTTTGCGCTGCGCTCGCGCGGCGGCACGCTACGCACCGAATGCCTGGCCGGGATCACCGGCTTTCTCGCCGCCGCCTATTTACTGGTGGTCATCCCGGGGCTGCTGGCGATCGGCGGGATGGATAAAGGCGCCGCCACCACCGGCACCATTCTGGTCTTCGTCGTCGGCTCGCTGCTGATGGCGTTTTATGCCAACCTGCCGTTTATCGTCGGCCCGGGCATTGGCGGCTCGGTGCTGGTGGGGGTGACGCTGGCCGGTAGCGAAGGGATTGGCTGGCAGACTGGCCTCGGAATTGCCTGCTGGTCGGGGATCCTCTTCTTCCTGCTGACCCGCTTTGGCCTGCGCGAAGTGGTCACCCGCTCGGTGCCGCAGTCGATCAAGCTGGGATTGACGGCCTCCATCGGCCTGTTTGTCGCCGTCCTCCCCGCTTGCTTTTCTCGTTCGGGGCGGGGGGGGGGGGGGGGCACACCCCCCAGCCCGACGAGAAGGGATAATCCCGAGGAGGTGATGAACCAGACCATCGCCT
>NZ_GL882859.1:0-5920 GCF_000195655.1 Klebsiella sp. MS 92-3 | reverse complement strand
AAAAACCCCAACGCCCTGATGCTCGGCGACTTTCTCGCCCCCGGCGCGCTGGTGGCGCTGTGCGGCCTGTTCCTGGCGATAGCCCTCCAGGCGCGTAAGGTACCGGGCGCGATTTTGTGGGCTATTTTGTGCGCCACGCTGGTGGGTATCCCGTTCGGCGTGACTAAACTGCCGACGCATTTTATCGATGCCCCCCACTCGCTGGCGCCGGTGCTGGGACAGGTTGACCTGCTGGGGGCGTTAAACATCGCCTTCCTGCCGTTCCTGTTCGTCTTTTTCGCATCTGAGTTTTTCTCCACCATGGGGACAACGCTGGCGGTGGGCGGCGAGGCGGGTCTGCTGGATGAAGAAGGCAACATGCCGCAGATTAATCGCCCGTTCATGGTCGATTCGATTGCCGCCGCGCTCGGCCCGTGGGTGGGCATTCCGGCGGCGACGGCGCTGATTGAGTCTTCGGCGGCAGCGGAAGCGGGCGGCAAAACCGGCCTCACCGCCCTGTCGGCGGCGGTAATGTTCCTGCTGATGCTGCTGTTCACGCCGGTGGCGTTGATGATCCCGAAAGAAGCCACCGCCCCGGCGCTGATCCTGATTGGCCTGAACATGTTCAGCGGCCTGCGCAAAGTGGATCTTGCCAACTTCACCGACGGGCTGCCGGTGCTGATGATGGTGATGATCACCCTTATCGCCAACAGCTTTGGCACCGGGATTGCCGGCGGGCTGCTGTTTTACATTGTGATCAAGGCTATCGCCGGTAAGTGGCGGGAGATCCCGATTGGCCTGTGGGTATTGGCCGTCCCGCTGGTATATTACTTCGCGACCTTAGTCAGGCATTAAGCCCTTCACAATGTGATTTCACCTCTTCATATAACAAACGCACCGCGGCAGAGAGCTGTTTGCGGTGCGGACAAATCAGATTCAACGGCACTACATCCCCCTGATAACGCGGCAGCAGGCGCCGCAGGCGCCCCGCCCGCAGATCGTCGCTGACGTCGAGCATCGATTTATAGGCAATGCCCTCCCCGGCGATCGCCAGCCGACGGATCACCTCGGCGTCGTCGCTCATCACCGTGCCGGAGACCTTCTGCTGCTGAACCACGCCGTCGAGGCTCAGCGACCAGCGGTCGAACGGACGGCCGCGCAAAATGTAGATCAACGCATTATGCTGGCTGAGTTCCTCGAGGGTCTGCGGTTCGCCATGGCGAGCGATCCACTCAGGCGAGGCCACCAGCACCCGACGATTTTCCGGCGCCACCGGCAGCGAGATAAACGAAGCATCGTCGTTATTGCCATAGCGAAACGCAACGTCCACCGGATCTTTAAACACGTCGGTCAGCTGATCGGAAAAGAGCAGCCGCAGGCGCAGCGCCGGGTGGCGTTGGCGGAAATCGCGGAACAGGGTCAGGAGCAGGTTACGCCCGAGGTCCGACGGCACGGCAATCTGCAACATGCCGCGAACTTCATCGTCCGGGGTCTGGATCTTCTGCAGACCGGCCTCGAGGGTATCGAGCATCTGGGTGGCGTAGGGCAGCCAGGTCTCCCCCTCCGGCGTCAGGCGCAGGCTGCGGGTCGAACGGGCAAACAGGCGAATATTGAGGATCGTCTCCAGACGCTTAATTGCCGCGCTGACCTGCGCCGGCTGCTGCCCGGCCTCGCGCGCCGCGTCGCTAAAACTGCCCAGCGCCGCGGCGCGGACAAATAAGGTCAGATCTTCCAGCCTGAACATGCCGATTCTCCCCTGCTTCAGATTGCTCCCAAAATACGCATCACCGTCGCTGCAACGCAAGCGGCACAAGACTTGCGCCGCGTTTTGCTTACACTTTTTAAAAATCCAGTGCTTGCCATTTCAGCAACGCATCAGGAATGATACGAGGCTGCTATTTTGAGTCCAGGTAATATTGAGGAAACTATGCGTAAAACAAAAATGATGCTTCTGGGCGTACTTCTTGCCACCGCTGGCGCCAGCTGGACGGCTACTGCCGCGGGGATCGATCAGTATGCGCTGAAAGAGTTCACCGCCGATTTCACCCAGTTTCACATCGGCGACACCGTTCCGGCGATGTATCTCACCCCGGAATACAACATTAAACAGTGGCAGCAGCGTAACCTGCCTGCGCCGGACGCCGGCAGCCACTGGACCTATATGGGCGGTAACTACGTGCTGATTACCGATACCGAAGGCAAAATCCTCAAAGTGTATGATGGCGAGATCTTCTACCATCGTTGATCCGCGCAATCTCCACGTCCGCCCCGGCGAGCCAGCGGACTCTCCGGCGCTGCGCCAGATCTTCCTGCGGGCGCGCAGTTTATCGTGGACCTGGCTTCCCGCCGCGGCGTGGCGGCTGGAAGATTTCGATGCCGCCACCGCGGATGAACAGCTGTGGGTCGCGGAATGCGACGGCCAGCCGGTGGGCTTTGCCGCCGTATGGACCGCCGATAATTTCCTTCACCATCTGTTTGTCGACCCCGACTGGCAAGGCAAACATATCGGCAGCGCGCTGCTGGCGCAGGTCGAACGGACCTTTACCGCCAGCGGAACGCTGAAGTGCCTGATGGAAAATAAAAACGCCCTGCGCTTCTACCAGCGTCATGGCTGGACCATCGAAGCACAGGGCGCGTCGCCCGAGGGCAGATACTGGCTGATGCGCTCGCCGCGGCCTTAAACGGCGCGGAAGGCAATCTCACCCGGGATCACTTCTCCCTGCCAGTACATCTGGGCCGCCACCCGGCCCGCCAGCTGGCGGTAGATGTCGGTAAATTCGCTGTCCGGACGCGCCACCACCGTCGGCGTGCCGTTATCCAGATCTTCCCGCAGCGTAATATGCAGCGGCAGCTGGCCCAGCAGCTGGGTGTGGTATTTCTCGGCCAGTTTTTGCGCGCCGCCGGTGCCGAAGATAGGCTCGTGGTGCCCGCAGTTGCTGCAGATATGCATGCTCATGTTTTCCACGATCCCCAGCACCGGCACTTCCACTTTCTCGAACATCACGATGCCTTTTTTGGCGTCGATCAGCGCGATGTCCTGCGGCGTGGTGACCACCACCGCGCCGGTGACCGGGATGTTCTGCGCCAGGGTCAGCTGGATGTCGCCGGTGCCCGGCGGCATATCCAGCACCAGGTAATCAAGATCCGGCCACAGCGTCTCCTGCAGCATCTGCATCAGTGCCTTGCTGGCCATCGGCCCACGCCAGACCATGGCGTTGTCGTCGGTCACCAGGTAACCGATGGAGTTGGTTGCCAGACCATATTTCATGATCGGCGCCATATGAGTGCCGTCCGGCGAGGTCGGGCGGCTGTCTTCCGCACCCAGCATGGTCGGAATCGACGGACCATAGATATCGGCATCCAGAATGCCCACCTTCGCCCCTTCCGCCGCCAGGGCCAGCGCCAGGTTTACGGCAGTAGAAGATTTACCGACGCCGCCTTTGCCGGAGCTGATGGCGATAATGTTTTTCACGCCGTTGACCCCGGGCTGGTTTTTCACCCGCTTGAGGGTCGCGATGCTGTGGGTCAGCTTCCAGTCGATGGCCTTCGCGCCGGTGATGCGCAGCAGTTCGGCGCTGCACTGCTCTTTCAGCGCTTCGAAGGCGCTGCTCCAGACGAACGGCATTTGCAGTTCAATATGGACGGTATCGTCCAGCCAGGCGACATGGTGCAGCGCCTTAAGGGCGGTGAGATTATGCTTCAGGGTTGGGTGCTGGAAATTGGCCAGCGTCCCGGCGACCATCGCACGTAGGCGCTCAGGGGATTTGGCCTGGGATTGCGAATTCATCCCGACTCCTTTGTTGTTTTGAGATGCTTTCAGTAATCACAGAGTTTATCACAGGTAACGATTATCCATATATGGGCAGCCATTTATGGCGCACCCACAGCCCTTTTGGTAATATCGGAAGCCCTTTTTACAACAGAAGATGTAATGCTCACTATGACTCAAGTCGCGAAGAAAATTCTGGTAACGTGCGCCCTGCCGTACGCCAACGGCTCCATCCACCTCGGCCACATGCTGGAGCACATCCAGGCTGATGTCTGGGTCCGTTACCAGCGAATGCGCGGCCACGAGGTCAACTTCATCTGCGCCGACGACGCCCACGGCACGCCGATCATGCTCAAAGCGCAGCAGCTCGGTATCACTCCGGAGCAGATGATTGGCGAAATGAGTCAGGAGCATCAGACCGATTTCGCCGGTTTTGACATCAGCTATGATAACTATCACTCGACGCACAGCGACGAGAACCGCGAACTGTCGGAGCTTATCTACACCCGCCTGAAAGAGAACGGTTTTATTAAAAACCGCACCATCTCTCAGCTCTACGATCCGGAAAAAGGCATGTTCCTGCCGGACCGTTTTGTGAAAGGCACCTGTCCGAAGTGCAAATCTCCGGACCAGTATGGCGATAACTGCGAAGTGTGCGGCGCGACCTACAGCCCCACCGAACTTATCGACCCGAAATCGGTGGTCTCCGGCGCCACGCCGGTGATGCGTGACTCCGAGCACTTTTTCTTCGACCTGCCGTCGTTCAGCGAAATGCTGCAGGCGTGGACCCGCAGCGGCGCGCTGCAGGAGCAGGTCGCGAACAAGATGCAGGAGTGGTTCGAATCCGGCCTGCAGCAGTGGGACATCTCCCGCGATGCGCCGTACTTCGGCTTCGAAATTCCCAACGCGCCGGGCAAATATTTCTACGTCTGGCTGGACGCGCCGATCGGCTACATGGGCTCCTTCAAGAACCTGTGCGACAAGCGCGGCGACACCACCAGCTTCGACGAATACTGGAAGAAAGACTCCACGGCCGAGCTGTATCACTTTATCGGCAAGGACATTGTCTACTTCCACAGCCTGTTCTGGCCGGCGATGCTGGAAGGCAGCAACTTCCGTAAGCCGACTAACCTGTTCGTGCACGGCTACGTGACGGTTAACGGCGCCAAAATGTCCAAGTCGCGCGGGACTTTTATCAAGGCCAGCACCTGGTTAAATCATTTCGATGCCGACAGCCTGCGCTACTACTACACCGCCAAGCTCTCTTCGCGCATCGATGACATCGACCTGAACCTGGAAGATTTCGTGCAGCGCGTGAACGCGGACATCGTCAACAAGGTGGTTAACCTCGCCTCGCGCAACGCCGGCTTTATCAGCAAGCGTTTCGACGGCGTGCTGGCCGCGGAGCTGGCCGACCCGGCGCTGTACAAAACCTTCACCGACGCGGCGGAAAGCATCGGCGAAGCGTGGGACAGCCGCGAGTTCGGTAAGGCCATCCGCGAAATCATGGCCCTCGCCGACGTGGCTAACCGCTACGTCGACGAGCAGGCGCCGTGGGTGGTGGCGAAACAGGAAGGCCGCGACGCCGACCTGCAGGCCATCTGCACCATGGGCCTGAATATGTTCCGCGTGCTGATGACCTGGCTGAAGCCGGTCCTGCCGCAGTTGGCCGCGCGTGCGGAGGCATTCCTCAACAGCGAACTGAGCTGGGACGCCATTCAGCAGCCGCTGCTGGCGCATAAGGTGAATCCGTTCAAGGCGCTGTACAACCGCATCGAGATGAAACAGGTGGAAGCCCTGGTAGAAGCTTCTAAAGAAGAGGTGAAAGCCACCGCGGCGCCGGTCACCGGTCCGCTGGCGGACGATCCGATTCAGGAGACCATCACCTTTGACGATTTCGCCAAAGTCGATCTGCGCGTGGCGCTGATTGAAAACGCGGAATTCGTCGAGGGCTCCGACAAGCTGCTGCGCCTGACGCTGGATCTCGGCGGCGAAAAACGCAATGTCTTCTCCGGTATCCGCTCCGCTTACCCGGATCCGCAGCCGCTGATTGGTCGCCTGACGGTGATGGTCGCCAACCTGGCGCCGCGCAAAATGCGCTTCGGCATCTCCGAGGGCATGGTGATGGCCGCCGGCCCTGGCGGGAAGGATATCTTCCTGTTAAGCCCTGAC
>NZ_GL882858.1:83847-85824 GCF_000195655.1 Klebsiella sp. MS 92-3 | reverse complement strand
GGCTGCGGCGGAGAGCAGGCCGTTGCCCTGGCCCTGCAGGCGTCGGGTTTCGCCGTGGTGACGCAGCGTTGCCTGCAGGGAAAGCTGGCCATCCTGCTGGCTGGCGCTCTGATAATCGAGCAGCGTCAGCGCCGGCTGCGCCTGCAGCCCGTAGCGCGTGCGGAACAGCTGCCACAGCGCATGGTGGGTCATCTCTTTGCCGTCGCTATCGGTGGCCTGCTGAACGTGCTGGCTGAAGTCCTGCTGCAGCCCGCGGGGCAGTTTCAGACCATGATTTTGTTCGATAAGCCAGGCGCTGCCGCTCTTCCCCGACTGGCTGTTGACGCGGATCACCGCCTCATAGCTGCAGCCAATATCCTGCGGGTCAATGGGCAGGTAGGGCATCTGCCACGGATCGCCAGGCTGACGGGCATCAAACCCTTTTTTGATCGCATCCTGATGGGAGCCGGAGAAGGCGGTGTAAGCCAGGCTTCCCGCCCACGGGTGGCGAGGGTGAACGGGGATCTGGTTGCAGTTTTCCACCACCTCCACCACCCGGTTCATCTGCTCGAAGCGAAGCTCAGGGTCGATGCCCTGGCTGTAGAGGTTCATCGCCAAAGTCACCAGACAGACGTTGCCGGTGCGTTCGCCGTTGCCAAACAGGCAGCCTTCTACCCGATCGGCGCCGGCCATCACCGCCAGCTCGGCGCTGGCGACGCCGGTGCCGCGATCGTTATGCGGGTGCACGCTGATGCAGACCTCGCTGCGGCGGGAGAAGTGGCGGCAAAAATACTCGATCTGATCGGCATAGACGTTGGGGGTGTTGACTTCCACCGTCGCCGGCAGATTGACGATCATCGGTCGCTCGGCGCAGGGCTGCCAGACATCCGCCACCGCTTCGCAAATCTCAAGCGCAAACTCGGGCTCGGTGAAGCAGAAGGTTTCAGGCGAATATTCATATTGCCAGCGGGTCTCCGGCTGCTGTTCGCACTGCTGACGGATAAGCCGGGTGGCGCGGGTCGCGAGGGCGATCACCTCGGCCTTGTCCATGCCGAAAACCAGCTCGCGGAACAGCGGCGCGGTGGCATTGTAGAGGTGGACGGTAGCCCGGCGGGCGCCGCGCAGCGCCTCAAAGGTGCGCAGGATCAGCGGGTCTCGCGCCTGGGTCAGCACCTGGATGGTGACATCCTCCGGGATGCGCTGTTCGTCAATCAGCTGGCGGACAAAGTTGAAATCGGTTTGTGAGGCGGAAGGGAAGGCGACTTCAATCTCTTTAAAGCCGCACTCCAGCAGCAGATCCCAGAACTGCAGTTTGCGGGCGCTGTCCATGGGCTCCGCCAGCGCCTGGTTGCCGTCGCGCAGGTCAGTCGAGAGCCAGCGCGGGGCGTGACTGATTTGCCGGTCTGGCCAGCGGCGGTCAGGCAGGGCGATCGGCGGATAGGGACGGTACTTTTCAGCAGGATGGCTCAGCATAGTGTTCTCCTTAATGGTCAGCCTTTATCCTGCCCGAGCGCAGGGTGACGGGCTTTCGCAAACGAGACAGAAACTAGCGAGAACTGGACAACCTGACGCCGTAAAAAAGGGACCCGGAGGTCCCTTTATGTGAGGCTTAGTGCGCGCCGCCGCCGCCTCCGCCGGCGCTGAACGGTGGTCTGGCGAACCACACCAGCCCCAACAGCAGGATGAAAATAGCCGCAGAAATCCAGAAGATTTCGTTGGCGGAGATAATCAGCCCCTGGTTGGTTATCTGCTGCGCTATCCAGCCGGACGCCTGCTGCTGCGTCATTCCCATGCCCTGCAGCTGATCGTATATCTGCTGCGCGTTGGGGTTAAAGGGGGTCACCGATTCGGTGAGCTGCGCATGATGCAGCGCCTCGCGGTTGGTCCACAGGGTGGTGGTGATCGAGGTCCCGATGGAGCCGGCAAGGGTACGGGTGAAGTTCGACAGGCTCGACGCCGCCGCCAGCCGCCCCCGCGGGGGGCGGGGGGGGGGGGGGG
>NZ_GL882858.1:71804-83773 GCF_000195655.1 Klebsiella sp. MS 92-3 | reverse complement strand
CGCCCCCGCCGCCAGCCGCTCCGGCGGCAGGCCGGAGAGGGTGATGGTGGTCAACGGCATGAAGAAGCAGGCCACCGCGAAGCCCTGGATAAACTGTGGCCACGCCGAGGCGCCAAAGTCCATCCCCGGTTCGAAGGTCCAGGCGCGCCAGTAGAAGCAGACCGCGTACATAATAAAGCTGAAGGTGACCAGCCGCCGCATATCGAGCTTATGCGCGAAGCGGCCGATAATCGGCGACAGAATGACCGGGATCACCCCCACCGGCGCCGACGCCAGGCCGGCCCAGGTCGCGGTGTAGCCGTAGACCTCCTGCAACAGCTGCGGCAGCAGCACGATGGCGCCGAAGTAGAGCATATAGGCCAGACTGATACAGAGGCAGCCGATGGTGAAGTTGCGCGACTTAAATAGCGATAGATCGACAATCGGGTTATCGTCGGTTAGCTCCCAGACGATCAGGAAGCTTATCGCCACCACCGCCACGATGGTCAGAATGATAATCTCATTGGAGGAGAACCAGTCCAGCTCTTTACCCCGGTCCAGCATCACCTGCAGGCTACCGATACCGATGATCAGCAGCGCCAGACCGACGCCGTCGATCCGCCGCTGTTCGGTTTTGGTTTCCCGGTTGCGCAGGGTCTGCAGGGTCATCAGCACCACCGCCACGCCAATGGGCACGTTGATAAAGAAGATCCAGCCCCAGTGATAATTATCGCTGATATAGCCGCCGAGGATCGGACCGCAGATGGGCGCGACAATCACCGTCATTGACCACAGCGCCAGAGCGATAGAGCGCTTCGCCGGGGGATAGTTGCTGAGCAGCAGACTTTGCGACAGCGGGATCAGCGGCCCGGCGACGATCCCCTGAATGACGCGGAAGAAAATCAGCATCGTCAGGCTGTTGGAGACGCCGCAGGCCCAGGAGGCAATGGCGAAGGCGGTGGTTGACCACAGGAACAGCTTCACCTCGCCGACGCGCTTGGCCAGCCAGCCGGTGATCGGGATGGAGATGGCGTTAGCGACCCCGAACGAGGTGATGACCCAGGTCCCCTGGCTCAGCGACGAGCCAAGGTTGCCGGCAATGGTCGGGATCGCCACGTTGGCGATAGTGGAATCCAGCACCTGCATGAACGTCGCGAGCGACAGCGCAATGGTCATAATGACCAGTTGCGCGCCTTCCAGCGGTTTTTGCTGTTGCATTACACTCACCCCGAATTATCCGGCGTTGGCCTGAATGATCTCGTCTATCAGCTTATTAACCGGATCGAGAGCGATTTCGCGGGCATTGCTCTCGTAAACCGGGGAGCTCCGCACCTGGCTGGCCAGCATTTCACCATCGCGATCGGTGGTGTTGACTTCCACCAGCGTCGAGAGACCGATACGCAGCGGGTGTTCCGCTAGTTGTTTTTCATCCAGCTCGATACGAACCGGCAGGCGTTGTACCACTTTGATCCAGTTGCCGGTGGCATTCTGCGCCGGCAGCAGAGAGAAGGCGCTGCCGGTGCCCATATCCAGACCGACCACTTTACCGGTGTATTTCACGTCATCGCCATAGATATCGCTGATCACGGTGGCCGGCTGGCCGATACGCATATGCGCCAGCTGAGTCTCTTTAAAGTTAGCATCGATCCACAGGTTGGTCGCCGGGACCACCGCCATCAGCGGCGTGGTGGTGCCAATCTGCGCGCCAGGCTGTACCGAGCGACGGGAAACGTAGCCGCTAATCGGGCTGACGATCTGCGTACGCTGCAGGGCCAGCCAGGCGTTACGCACTTCAGTGGCCGCCTGGAGCACCGCCGGCTGCTGTTCCAGCCTGGTGCCCAGCACGATCGCCTGGTTGGCGTTGTACTGCTGGATTGCCACGTCGAGTTCGGCCTGTGCGCTGGCGACGGTATCGCGGGCGTGCTGCAGCTCTTCGCGGCCAATGAGGTTCGCGGCGCCCAGCGGGATGCGGCGGTTCAGGTCAGCCTGCGCCTGGGCAAGGGCGGTTTTTTTGACGTCGATATTTGCCTGCAGCTGCTTGCTGTTGATCATCTGCTGGCGGGTCTGACGGACGCTGGCGGCCAGTTGGGTCTTAGCCTTTTCAAACGCCTGTTGGGCATCGGTCCGATCGAGCGTGACCAGCGGATCGCCTTTCTGCACGTAGTCCGTGTTGTCAGCCCAGACTTTGGTCACGCTGCCCGCGACCTGAGCCATAATTTGTACCTGATTCCCTGCTACGTAGGCATCGTCGGTCTCTTCGTAGTGACGCAGTACCAGAAACCAGTAAATCCCATATGCCACGGCAATAATAATGAAGAGCAATGTCAGCAACAGAAGGGCGCCTTTACGCTTTCCTTTTTTGCTGCCTGGTTGCTGCGGGGTTTGGCTCTCCGCATTTGCACTCATGTTATTCTCCACGATCTTATTATTTCACATCGGCTGAGCCGACCTGTTTATCAGAAAGGCCAGCAGAGATCTGCTGGCCTGGCTGTTTTCCTTGCAACGTAAAAATGGGCTGAGCGACGCCGCCCTTAGCGTAGAGAGTCCGCTAGCACGCCTTCTTCTTCCATCTGATCAAGGCGGCTCAGGAGTTTGCGGGTGATGTGTTCGAGCTGATCTTTTTCGCTGGTGCTAAGTGAAGACCACAGCTGATGCAGGCAGTTATGCTGCGGCGGCAGGACTTCACGCAAAAACTGATGGCCCTTTTCGGTCAGTTGCAGATGCAAACAGCGACGATCGTTATCGCTCTCGCGGCGCTCAATCCAGCCGCGTTTTTCCAGTTCATCAGCGATACGGGTGGCGTTGGTACGTGACGAGCCCAGCGCACAGCTCAGCTCGGACGGCTGGATGCTGTGGTTTTCCTGTGACTCCAGCGTAATCAGCGCCATAAATAATGTCTCGTTAATTCCCTGCGCTTTGAGCATTTTATTGCGATTTTCCAGCAGCTTACCTTGCATATGCATGCAAAGACGAGTTAACAGGATCTCCTGAAACGGGAAATCTTCATGGCGGCTGGCGCGGAACTTGAGCATTTGCTCAATGGGAGTAAACGAACTATCCATTTGGGTATGACCTCATTAATTACAGCCGATATAATAACTATTGTGACAAATAAATCAAATGAATTATTGACCAAAATTGATACGTAAAGCTTAGAGCCCGTTGGTGATTTTCCATGCCAGACCATAGGCAAACGCCGACAGCAGGGTCGGGACAATGATGCTGCGGGTTTTCCAGAAGGCGGCCCCCAGCACCAGGAAGCCGGTCAGAGTCGGCGCCAGGCGATGGGCATCGGCGAGGATCTCCGGCACGCTGGAGACCACCAGCAGCGCGCAAATCGAGGCGATGCCAATAGTATCCAGCAGCACGCTGACCGGGCCGCGGCGGGCAGGACGGGCGTGGCCGGCGCGCAAACGCAGAGGAAGATAGCGAAAGAGATAGTTGACGCCGCCGACTATCACCCCGAGCAGAAGGACTTCACTGTTCATCCGGCATCCCCTTGAGCATGGCCTGAAGCAGCGCCGTCAGACACCCGCAGACAATTCCGGCGAGGATCGCCGCCGGAATGGAAAATAACAGAATGCCGCCCAGCGCGCCCGCCAGCGCCGCCGTGACGCAGAGTGACTGATGACGCTGGAAAGAGGCCAGCAGGAAGCTCATAAACAGCGCCGGCAGCATAAAGCCGAGGGCGGCTTCCACCGCCGGATAATCCACCAACAGGCCGTTGCCGGACCAGGCGCCGGCCAGCGTGCCGCACACCCACGATGCCCACGAGGTAAAAGCGAGACCGAGCATCCAGTTTTCGCTCCAGCGGCGGTTATCGCGAACCAGCCTGGCGGTAGCGGCGGCGAAAACCTCATCGGTCAGGCCGAAGGCCCAGAGGGCGGTTTTCTTTTTATCCAGCGCTGAGCGAATGCGGCTGCGCAATGAGGGGCCATACAGCACGTGGCGGACATCCATCGCCATCACCGTTAGGGCGGCGACCCACAGCGAACTGCCGGCGGCCAACATGGCGGTGATCACAAACTGGCTGGCGCCGGCGTAAATAATGCAGGAGAAGAACAGGCTTTCCAGCGGGGTGAAGCCCAGCCGGGTGGCATTGAGTCCGAAGGCGAATGCCACCGGAAGGTAGCTGATGACGATGGGGAGACTGTCTTTGATGCCTTCGCCGACGGTGGCGACGCGTTCAGGTAAGGCACAGGTTAAGGGCGCGGGGTTTTCCATATGAATAACTTATCGCTGGATCCATGTGAAGGTGGCAATTTGACCGATGTCTCCACCTTAACAGAGCGCGATGCGCCTTAACACTATGGAAATTCCTGGAATCGCTTTTCTATGACCTGGCCACGAGAAAGGGGGCAAGGGGGCCGGATAAGGCGCTGGGCCTTATCCGTGAGCGGGTTTACTGCTGCGCGGCGAGGGCGGTTTTCACCCAGCTGTCGAACAGCGGCTGGTGGGCTTTGATCCAGCCATCAACGTGGCCGTTAATGTCGGCTTCGGAAGCATGGCCTTCATGCATCATCGCATTCTCGGCGTTGATGTCGGCGATCGGCAGCTTCATGATGCTAAACAGAGTGGCGGCGGCCGGATTTTTCTCCGCCCAGGCTTTGTTAGCGACGATGTGCATGGTGTTCACCGGGAAGCCATAGTTGGCGCCGTTGGCCAGTTTGGTGTCGATGTTTTTCTGCTCGCCCGGAAGGGAGGAGAACGGCACCTGCAGCCAGACGACGTCCTTGCCAGGCTTCAGCACGTCGCTAACCCAGTACGGCGTCCAGGTGTAGTAGAGCACCGGTTTACCCTCTTTATACCGGGCAATGGTGTCGGCCATCATCGCCGCGTAGTTGCCCTGGTTATGGGTGACGGTTTTGCTCAGGCCATAGGCGTCAATCTGATGGTTAATCACTGCTTCGCAGCCCCATCCTGGGGTACAGCCGGTGAGATCCGCTTTACCGTCATTGTTGGTATCAAACAGTTTGGCGATCTGCGGATCTTTGAGCTGATCGATGGAGGTGATGTGGTACTGCTCAGCGGTTTTTTTGTCGATCAAATAGCCCTGGGCGGCGCCTGAGACGTACACTCCTTTGCGATAGAATTTGTTATCACCGCCCGCCGCGGCGTACATGTCATCGTGCAGCGGTTGCCAGTTGGTGGCGATAAAGGTGGTATCTCCGGCGGCAATTGACGTATAGGCAACGTTATAGTCCACTTCGCTGGGTTTCTCGACGGTGTAGCCCAGCTTCTCCAGCGCGCGACTGACCAGCAGGGTCTGGAAGCTCTCTTCGGAGATAGTGCTCTGAGCGGGCTTCACCGTAATCCCTTTACCCGGCAGGTCGGCGGCGAAGGCGCTGGTGGCGAGCAGGGTGGCAAAGGCGGCGGTGGCCAACATCGTACTATGTCGCATGGTGGTTCCTCTTATTGTTTAACGGGAAGGGCCGCTCCCGGGCATCGGCTGGTGTCGGGGAGCGGCGCTGTTATCGACTTATCGACAGAAAGGGCGAGTGATAAGCCCCAGCGGGCCGGTGGTGTACCAGCGGCGGTTGCCGCGACTGCGGGCGTCGCGACCGACGGCCTGGGTGAGGCGGTCAAGAATAATCGCCAGGATCACGATCCCCACCCCGCCGACGGTCGCCAGGCCCATATCCAGGCGGCCGATACCGCGCAGCACCATCTGGCCGAGGCCGCCGACGGCGATCATCGAGGCGATCACTACCATCGACAGGGCCAGCATCAGGGTCTGGTTAACCCCGGCCATAATGGTGGGCATGGCCAGCGGCAGCTGCACCTTAAACAGCAGCTGGCGCGGGCTGGCGCCAAATGAGCGCGACGCTTCGATCAGATCCGCAGGCACCTGGTTTATCCCGAGGATGGTCAGACGGACGATCGGCGGCAGGGCGAAGATAATCGTCACCACCACGCCCGGTACGTTGCCGATGCCGAACAGCATCACGATCGGCACCAGATAGACGAACGCCGGCGTGGTCTGCATGGCATCCAACAGCGGGCGGATGATTTTCGCCGCCCGCGGGCTGCGCGCTAGCCAGATCCCCAGCGGCAAGCCGATAACCATGCAGAACAGCAGGGCGGTGAGGACCAGCGCCAGAGTGACCATGGCTTGCGACCACGCGCCGATGGCGCCGATGGCAATCAGCGATACCAGAGTGGCGACCCCCATGCCGAGGCTGGAGATCTGCCAGGCGATTAGCGCGAAGACGATAATCGCCACCGGCGCCGGCATCCCCAACAGCAGCTGCTGGAAGGCGCTGAGGATGTAGTCGATCGGCACGCGGATCCCCTGGAACAGCGGACGGAAGTGCAGCACGATCCAGTCGATGGCGTGGGTCACCCAGCTGTCGAGCGGGATCAGGGTCTTATGGAACGGATCCATGATATTGAACTGTTCCGGCTGCGGCGCAGGGGCGCTGTGCAGCCAGTCGGCGCCGCCGCCATTAGCCGGCGCGGCAGTAGAGGCGCCACCCCAGGCATCGGCAGCCTGCGCGGCGCTGTCGGTTGACGGGGCGCTGCCCCACGGATTGGTCTGATCAGCCATGATTCACCCCCTCGCGATCTAAAGCCTGGAGCAACATCCGTTTGGAAATGATGCCAATGTATTGTTGTTCTTCATCCACTACCGGCACGGCGCACGGAGCGTGGCCGACGTGGGAGAGCAGATCGCTGAGCGGGGTTTGCGCTTCCACCGCCAGCGGGGCGTCAATCAGCGCCGCCTCGATCCCCTGCCCGGCGCTGAGGGCTGTTTTCAGAGAATCAATCGAGACAATCCCGACAAAGCGATTACCGCGCTCTATGACATAGCCATATTCCCGGTCTTCATCCTGTAATAATTTCAGCGCCGAACGGGGGCCAAAACCAGGCGTTTTACGAATCAGGCCAACCGGGCTGCGGCGGGCAATATCTTTCGCGCTGAATACCTGGCTAATATCCACGCCGCGGAAGAAGGTGCGCACATAATCATTGGCCGGATTATTTAATATTTCATCCGGAGTGCCGACCTGGACCACTTCGCCATTTTGCATAATGGCGATACGATCGCCAATTCGCATGGCTTCATCAAGGTCATGGGAAATAAAGACGATAGTGCGTTGATGCTTCGCCTGTAATTTGATGAGCTCATCCTGCATTTCGGTACGAATGAGCGGATCGAGCGCAGAGAAGGCTTCATCCATTAACAGAATATCGGGATTAATCGCCAGGGCGCGAGCTAAACCGACGCGCTGGCGCATGCCGCCGGAGAGTTCATCCGGCCAGGCGTGGGCATAATTCTCCAGCCCCACCTGACGCAGCGCCTCCCGGGCTTTTTGCTCTCGTTCGGCGGCGGGAACGCCGGCAAGCGCCATGCCAAACGCCGTGTTGTCGAGCACGCTCATGTGCGGCATCAGCGCAAAGGACTGAAAAACCATCGCAATTTTCTTGCGACGCACCTCGCGTAGCTCGGCATCCGACATTTTGGCGATATCGACCCCGTCAATCAGCACCTGGCCGCGGGTGGGTTCAATCAGGCGATTGAGAAGGCGAACCATGGTGGATTTCCCCGAGCCGGAGAGCCCCATGATGACGAATATCTCGCCTTCTTCAATGGCCAGACTGGCGTCTTTGACGCCAAGCGACAGCCCCGTTTTTTCCAGTATTTGCGCTTTGTTGAGTCCTTTCTCAATATATTTGAAAGCACGGTGTGGATGCTCGCCAAATATCTTATAAAGATTTTTGATTTCTAATTTAATTGCCATGCAATAGAGAAGTTCCTGTTATTTGTTTATTGCGATATGATACCCGATGGTGATTATGATCTTTTTACACCCTAACATACTCAGATTCTGTGACAACCCTCAATGGCAAACTCTCGGCAAAATCAGATGGGGGCAACTGTGGCTAAGCCCCCGTGATATAAGGGCTGGGCGGTAATTTGTTGTTGGTAATATTTTTTGATTATCTTTGGATAATTCTACTGAAATGGACCGGTTTTCTGCTAAATATGACGAAGTGATGACGGTTAGGTCATGGAGAGAATATTTGGTGGATTAAACGCTATTTTGTGAAATTAATCACCAGGAATCCGCCTGCGATATTCCTGGTGAAAGTACGGTTAAAAGTCCCAATCGTCGTCGGCGGTCTCTTCCATTTTTCCTATCACGTAGGAGGAGCCGGAACCGGAGAAAAAGTCATGGTTTTCGTCGGCGTTGGGCGACAGCGCTGCGAGGATTGCCGGATTGACCGCCGCCATCTCCGCCGGGAACAGCGCCTCGTAGCCGAGGTTCATCAGCGCTTTGTTGGCGTTGTAGCACAGGAAAGCGCTGACGTCGTCGAACCAGCCGCTCTCGCCGTACAGCTCCCGGCTGTAGGCCAGTTCGTTGTCGTAAAGATCCATCAGCAGATCGAGGGCGAAATTTTTCAATTCTTCGCGCTTGCCGGGGCTGACGATCTCCAGTCCTTTCTGGTACTTGTAGCCGATGTAATAGCCATGCACCGCTTCATCGCGAATGATCAGGCGGATCAGATCCGCAGTGTTGGTCAGCTTTCCCCGGCTGGAGAAGTACATCGGCAGCCAGAAGCCGGAGTAGAAGAGAAAGGATTCGAGGAACACGCTGGCGATTTTTTTCTTCAGCGGCTCGTCGGCCTGATAGTAACCCAGCATCAGCTGCGCCTTGCACTGCAGGGGATCGCAGCTTTCGCTCCAGGCGAAGGCGGCATCCACTTCCTTGCTGTGGCACAGCGTGGAAAAGATGGAGCTGTAAGAGCGGGCATGAACCGCCTCCATAAAGCTGATGTTCGACAGCACCGCCTCCTCATGCGGGGTTAAGGCGTCCGCCATTAGCGCCGGGGCGCCGACGGTGTTCTGAATGGTGTCAAGCAGGGTCAATCCGGTAAAGACGCGAATGGTCAACTGCTGCTCCGCCGCGCTGAGGGTTTGCCAGGCGGGAATGTCGTTCGACAGCGGCACTTTCTCCGGTAGCCAGAAGTTGCTGGTGAGACGGTTCCAGACCTCAAGATCTTTATCGTCATCAATGCGGTTCCAGTTGATTGCGCTGACGCGCGTTAAATGGGTCATCCTGTTCTCCTTACAGCGCGCAGGACACGCAGCCTTCAATTTCAGTGCCTTCCAGCGCCAGCTGGCGCAGACGGATGTAGTAGAGCGTCTTGATGCCTTTCTTCCAGGCGTAAATTTGCGCCTTGTTGATATCGCGGGTGGTGGCGGTATCGGGGAAGAACAGGGTCAGCGACAGCCCCTGGTCGACGTGGCGCGTCGCCTCGGCGTAAGTGTCAATGATCTTCTCCGGCCCTATCTCATACGCATCCTGGTAGAGGGCCAGATTGTCGTTATTCATAAATGGCGCGGGGTAGTACACCCGCCCGGTTTTCCCCTCTTTGCGGATCTCAATCTTCGAGACGATCGGGTGAATGCTGGAGGTGGCATGGTTGATGTACGAGATCGAGCCGGTGGGCGGCACCGCCTGCAGATAGCGATTGTAGATGCCATAGCGCATGACATCGTCGCGCAGCTGGCGCCAGCTTTCCCGGTCGGGCAGAGAGATGCCGGCGCGGGCGAACAGCGTGCGCACCCGTTCGGTTTTCGGCTGCCACTCCTCCTGCAGATATTTGTCGAAGTACGCCCCGCTGGCGTAGCGCGACTGCTCGAAGCCGGCGAAGCGCTGGCCGCGCTCGCGGGCCAGCTGCATCGAGGTGTGCAGCGCGTGCCAGGTCACGGTGTAGAAGTAGATATTGGTGAAGTCCAGCCCCTCCGGGCTGCCGTAGGCAATGCCCTCCCGCGCCAGGTAACCGTGCAGATTCATCTGCCCCAGGCCGATGGCGTGGGAGGCCGCGTTGCCGGCCGCCACCGAGGGAACCGACTGAATGTCGCTCATGTCGGACACGGCGGTCAGGGCGCGCACCGCGGTGGCGATTGTGCGGCCGAAATCCGGCGAGTCCATGGTATGGGCGATGTTCAGCGAGCCGAGGTTGCAGGAGATATCTTCCCCGATATGCGCATAGCTGAGGTCTTCATTATAGGCGGACGGCGTACTGACCTGCAGGATCTCCGAACACAGATTGCTCATGGTGACCCGCCCGGCCACCGGACTGGCGCGGTTCACGGTGTCTTCAAACATGATGTACGGGTAGCCGGATTCAAACTGGATCTCCGCCAGGCGCTGGAACAGGTCGCGGGCGCGGATCCAGCGTTTGCGGACCCGCTCGTCGGCCACCAGCTGCGGATAGAGGTCGCCGATGGCGCAATCGGCGAAAGGTTTGCCGTACAGCCGTTCGACGTCATAAGGCGAGAACAGGGCCATCTGCGCATCTTCTTTCGCCAGCTGGAAGGTGATATCAGGGATCACCACCCCCAGCGATAAGGTTTTGATGCGGATTTTCTCATCGGCATTTTCACGCCGGGTATCAAGAAAGCGTAAAATATCGGGATGGTGAACATGCAGCCAGACCGCACCCGCCCCCTGGCGGGCGCCGAGCTGATTGGCATAGGAGAAGGCGTCCTCCAGCATCTTCATCACCGGCACCACCCCAGAAGACTGGTTTTCGATGCGCTTGATCGGCGCCCCGGCCTCGCGCAGGTTGGAGAGTAAAAAGGCCACCCCGCCGCCGCGCTTCGACAGCTGTAGCGCCGAGTTCACCGCCCGGCCGATGGACTCCATATTATCCTCAATACGCAGCAGGAAGCAGGAGATCAGCTCCCCGCGCTGCTGTTTGCCAGCGTTAAGGAAGGTCGGTGTGGCGGGCTGAAAGCGGCCGCTGAGTATCTCCTCCGTCAGCTGCCGCGCCTGCTGTTCATCGCCCCGGGCCAGCGTCAGGGCCACCATCACGCTGCGTTCGGCGAAATCCTCGAGGTAGTGCTTGCCGTCAAAGGTCTTCAGCGCATAGCTGGTATAGAACTTCCAGGCGCCGAGGAAGGTCTGAAAGCGAAACGGAGCGCGCCGGGCATGGGCGAACAACGCCAGCACAAACCCGCGGTCATAGCCGGCCAGCACCTGCGGATCGTAATAGCCCTCGCTGACGAGCCAGCTGAGCTTATCCTCCTGGCTGGGGAAGGTGAGGGCGTTGGGCTGAACCTGGGTCGCCATAAAGGCCTCAACCGCCTGGCGATCTTTCTCAAACGGGATGCGGCCCTCGCTGTCGTACAAATTCAGCATCGCGTTGAGGGCGTGAAAATCCACGGCGGCGGTTATACGTTCTGCGGTTGTCGTTGCCAAAATTCGCTGACTCCTTTACGCACGGTGTTGATATCGTCGGGGGTTCCCATCAGCTCGAAGCGGTAGAGATAGGGCACGGCGCATTTTTGCGCGATGACATCTCCGGCACGCCCCCAGCCGTCGCCAAAGTTGCGATTGCCGGCGGCAATCACTCCGCGGATCAGCTGGCGGTTATGCACGTCGTTTAAAAAGCGGATCGCCTGACGCGGTACCGCGCCGGCGGGGCCGCCGCCGCCATAGCTGGGAACGATGAGAATATAGGGCTCGTCTACCCGCAGATGTTCACGCTCGTTCAGCGGGATGCGCACCGCCGGCAGCCCCAGGCGCTGCACAAAGCGATGGGTATTCTCCGAACGGCTGGAGAAGTAGACGATGAGGCTCATGCGCTGGCCGCCGTAAAGGAGGGGCGCAGGCGATTGATCATATCCGGGCGGAAGCCGCTCCAGCGCAGCTCACCGGCGATCACCACCGGCAGCTGGCGAAATCCCTGCTCGCGCAGGGTGTCGGCGGCATCCGGCTGCTGGTCGACGTTGACCATTTCAAAGGCCAGTCCCCGGCTCTCCATGGCTCGCCGGGTGGCATGGCACTGCACGCAGTCATTTCGAGTGTAAATAATAATGCGCATGATTCGTATTTCCATTTAAGATAACAGCACGGCGCTAAACATAGCGTCGAACGTAGTGGGCCATTCGATAAGGAAATACTAGATGTAGTTATTTAAAACTTCAACCACTCAATATATAGCGTTTTTGGCAAGCGAGTCCCCCCCCCGGGGGG
>NZ_GL882858.1:68778-71700 GCF_000195655.1 Klebsiella sp. MS 92-3 | reverse complement strand
GGGGGGGGGGGGGGGGGGGGGGGAGGGGGGAGGCTGTGCGGAACTACAGGCGCATGGCCACGGCGAGGCGGTTAAAGGCGTTCATCAGACTGACGGCGAAGGTCAGATCGCTTATCTGACGCGGGGTAAAATGTTCGCGCAGCGGCTGGTAAACCTCATCTTCCGCATGGCTGGCGGCAATGTCGGTGACCGACTCGGCCCAAGCCAGCGCCGCGCGTTCGGCCGGAGTAAAGTGGGCGCTTACCCGCCAGCCCGCAAGGGCATCCAGTTTGCTTTGCGCCATGCCGCCTTTGCGCAGCGCCTGGCTATGTTTCTCAAGACAGAAGGCGCAGCCGTTGATCTGCGAGACGCGTAAATAAACCAGCTCTACCAGGGCGTTGCCCAGCTCGCTTTTCTCCAGCGCGATGCTGGCCTGTACCAGCCCTTTATAGACTTCCGGGCTCAGTTCACTGAATGGCTGACGTAATTGGTTCATGGTGTTCTCCTCTCTAAGACGGCAGCCAAAATAGCACTATAATGGACTGCAAAAGATAGCCATATTCTGATGAAAAAAGCAGACCATAATGGAAGCGATTAACCTCCCGCTTTATCAGCGTATCGCCCGCCAGTTGAAATCGGCGATTGAACGTGGCGAACTGACCCCGGGCAGCCGTTTGCCCGCCAGCCGGGTGTACGCTCAGGAGCAGGGCGTTTCCCGGGCGACCATCGAAAACGCCTGGGGAGAGCTGGTCGCCCAGGGATGGCTCGAGCGGCGTGGGCAGGCGGGGACCTTTGTCAGCGAGCGGCTCAGCCCGCGCCAGCTGGCGCCGGTACCGCCAGTGCAACCGGCCGCGCCGACGGAGCCGCTGCCGTTTCAGATGGGGCTGCCGGCGCTGGATCTCTTTCCGCGCGGGCAGTGGGCGCGGGTGATGGGGCGTCGGCTGCGGACGCAGTCGCGGTTCGATCTTGCACCCGGCGATCCCGGCGGCGATCCGCTTCTGCGCCAGGCTATCGTCGATTATCTACGCCTGTCACGCAGTATCGACTGTCAGCCGGATCAGGTGTTGATCACCGGCAGCTATGCCGCCTCCATGAACCTTATCCTGCGTACCCTGGCGCAGCCGGGACAGCATATGTGGATGGAAGATCCGGGGTATCCCTTTATCCGGCCGGTCGTCGAGGCTGGGCAGCTGGCGGTGGATGCGATTCCCGTGGACGACGAAGGGATGGACGTCGGCTGGGGCCAGCGTCATCACCCGCAGGCGCGATTTGCCCTGCTCACACCAGCCCATCAGAGTCCGCTGGGGGTCGCGCTGTCGCTTCCCCGACGCCGCCAGCTGCTGGCGTGGGCCGCGGAGCGCGACGCGTGGATCATTGAGGACGATTACGATAGCGAGTTTCGCTATCACGGCAAACCGCTGCCGCCGCTGAAAAGCCTTGATGCGCCGCAGAGGGTTATCTACGCGGGCACCTTCAGTAAGTCGATGTTCCCGGCGCTGCGCACCGCCTGGCTGGTGGTGCCGACCCCGCTGGTGGCGCGTTTTCACCAGACCGCGGAGCGCCAGTCCTGCACCGTTCCCACCCTGTGGCAGCAGACGCTGGCGGATTTTATCCAGCAGGGACATTTTTGGCGTCATTTGAAGAAAATGCGTGCCAGCTATAGCCAGCGTAGACAGTGGCTGGAGTCGGCTCTGCAGGCGCAGGGCTTTCAGGTCACGCCGCAGCTGGGGGGAATTCAACTGGTTATGTCGGTCAGCGGCGACGATCGGCTGCTCGCGCGGCGGGCGGTTGTGGCCGGGCTGGCGGTGCAGGCGCTGAGCGACTGGCGGATTCGCCACGCGGGCGAGGGGGGATTATTGATGAGTTTTACCAATATACGTTCGCCGGCGATGGCTGACGGACTTGCCCGACGGCTGAGAGAGGCGATAGCGATTTGATGGCGCTTAAGTCGGGGAAGCAGAAAAACCCTGCGGCCAGAGGCGCGCAGGGGCTGACGCGTATTTGTTATCTTCATTGCCTTCCGTAAAGCTCGCGGGCTACCGCGCGCCAATCGCGCGGCGGCAGCCGACGCTTAAGCTATTATCGACGTAAATTGAGCAATACGCCAATAAATACCCCGACGGCGGCGGCGGCGCCCACACTGTGCCACGGTTTATTGCGCACGTAGGTATCGGCACAGCCCAGCGCATCGCACGCTGCCTGGCGCGCATCCAGCGCCGCCTGCTGCACCCGGTTGTGGCCATTAAGGCGGGCACGAGTCTCTTTTAACAGCGACTGCGCTTTGACACGCGCCGCTTCCGCTTCCTCTTTGGCGTCACTGCCCCATGATTTCAGCACCTCTTCCAGCGTATCCGCTAATTGGCTGACATCGTTATGAATATCTTCGGCGTTCTCGTCAAAATTGTTGCGGTTCACATGGTTAGCCATCGTTATCTCCCTTAATTCCATCGAGTGAGTAAGTGTAGGACAAGATTTTGAATTATGCTTACTGTTGTGGTTTCTGGAATTTTCCGAAAGCACTGTCCTTAATGAATAAGGTAAGGTCAATGTGCGGTAAAAGATAACGAGGAATCAGTATGTATTTAAGACCCGATGAGGTGGCGCGTGTTCTTGAAAAAGCCGGCTTCACCATGGATGTTGTGACGCAAAAAGCGTACGGCTATCGCCGCGGCGATAATTATGTTTATGTGAACCGCGAAGCGCGCATGGGGCGAACAGCGTTAGTTATTCATCCGGCGTTAAAAGAGCGCAGCAATATGCTGGCCGAACCGGCTTCAGATATCAAAACCTGTGATCATTATGAACAGTTTCCGCTGTATTTAGCCGGGGATGCGCAACAACATTATGGTATTCCGCATGGATTTAGCTCACGCATGGCGCTTGAGCGTTTTCTGAATGGGCTATTTGGCGAAGCCCAGCCGGCAATGTCGACGAATTAATACG
>NZ_GL882858.1:62123-68620 GCF_000195655.1 Klebsiella sp. MS 92-3 | reverse complement strand
CGGCCGCTGCTAACGCGTTGGTCAGGCCTTCGCCTGCTGATAGGGCGCCACGCGGAACAGGCGGCGGCAATAGTCGAGGAAGTAGCCGTAGGCGGCGCCCATCATCATCGATACCGCCAGGTTCGAGCTCACCGCGGCGACAATCTGGTGCCAGTCAGCACCCACGCTCCACAGAATAGCGACATACACCGGCGACTGAAAGGTGACGTAGGCCAGCACGTCGGCCATATTTTTCATCCACCTGGCTGGGCTGATGCGCCGGGCCTGACGCATGGCGAAATCGCGATAAATCCCATAGGGTACGGCAATAATAATGTTGACCGGGATCGCCACCAGACGCGACGATAACGACTGCTCAAACGTCATACCAGAGAGAAAAATTTCGATCATCATGTTGACGACGGTGCAGTAAACCACCATCGCAAAGGTGTCTGCAACCGCATGCCGCAAGCGGGAGTGCGCAGAGAACATCGGAGTGCTCCTCGAAAATGAAGTCATTAACGCCGAAAAATGCGCGTTGGTATAGCGTTTTTGGGCTGCCTGTTTTGATGTGCGTAGAGTATATCTCTGCATTAAAAGTGGCAACTAGCTATAAATTTTTATTTATCGCCTTTTTGTCGATAAAATACTCTGCGCTGGTTTGTTTTTTGTTCGTTACGCTACTTTTATTCCTGTTTTTGCAAATATCAATATTTATCAATGTGTTACTCTTGATTGCGAAATCGAGACTGGCCGAGGGAACGGCGCCTGATAGCCAACCATGGCGCGACATCACGCGAGTGTGTGATTCCGTTCTCTTTTAGGATTTTTTATGCCGTAAGTCGCGTTTTTATGGTGAAAAATTCTGAATTGCGAATTGTTTTTTTATTCCCATTGTCTGATTAACTATTCACTGCAACCAAAGGTATGTATCAGTGCGGCCACGTATGAACAGCAGGTAACCCGCTGACCATAAAGCTAATATTCCTGGCGAGAACGGTGGTTTTTCCCGTCATTCTGCCTTTTTTATTTATTCACTCTCTTTTTTGCCTGTGCTTATGAAAAAGGCTCAGGTATTTGCCAATATAGCTTCAGGGGATAACCGCTAATATCCACCTTATATATTTATCTGGACAACCGAAGGCTGGAAATAAATAAACGTTTCTATTACACTTGCCGCGTTGTATCTTTTAATTTGCTATTTGGAATTTTTTAATTTTATGTCTTCAATGTTACACAAACTGAATAATATCCGTTCACTGCGTGCCCTGTCCCGTGAATTCTCCATTGACGTGCTTGAAGAGATGCTGGAAAAGCTCAGGATCGTCACTGAAGAAAAACGTACGCAACAGCAGCAGGCAGCTCAGCAGCAGGCTGAATATCAGGAGAAAGTGAATACCTGGCTTGAACTGATGCGCGCCGACGGTATTTCTCCTGACGAGCTGGTGGCCGATATTCAGCCGCCAAAGGCGGGAGGCAAAAAGCGTCAACCGCGCCCGGCGAAATATCGTTATACCGATCATACTGGCGCAGAGAAAACCTGGACCGGACAGGGAAGAATGCCGAAGCCGATTGCCGAGGCTGTCGCCCAGGGTAAATCGCTGGATAGCTTTTTAATTTAACGCCTTCGGGCCAGCGCCAGCCCGGTGGTGAGAGACCCACCGGCCTGGCCTTACGACTTTAAGCGAGGGGCTTTAGCAGACGCCGAAGTCTCCCTCTTCCTGATACGGCGTGACCTCGTCCGACTTCAGCGAATAGCGCTCTCCCTGCTCCTGTGCGGCCTGAACCACCACCAGTTGCTCCCCTTGCACTTCCACCACTTTCAGTTTTGGTCCGCCCGCTCGGGGTTGTACCAGATCGCCGACAGCAAACATAATTCACTCCTCACTGTTAACACCATGGATAAACCTAAACCATAGCTCAACGCCCGCTCACTGAACACCGGGCGTGCTGTTTTTTGTTAAAACAATTTGGAGTTATATGTATTAACATTGTTAATGTTTTGCTGGCGCCATACCGCTGCTGAGAAAGGGGGACGGCGAGGGTAGGGTTACCACCAATCAGGTCAGGAAAGACACCATGAAGTATATCATTCTGTTGATCATTGTTATTGCTGTACTGTATGTCCATTACCGCGGACGGGTGCGCTATCGTTTCTGGCGGCAGCTCTCCGACCATTCCACATTTACCGCGCCGCTGAATGGATTTATGTATTTATTTTCCCGCGTGCCGAATACGCCTTATCTGCGGCCGGAGATGTTTCCCGAGCTGGCGATATTGCAGCAAAACTGGCAGGTTATTCGCGACGAAGGTCTCCACCTTCAGCAGCTGGAGCAGATTAAAGCGGCCGATAAATATAACGATGCCGGGTTTAACTCATTTTTCAAAACCGGCTGGAAACGCTTTTATCTGAAATGGTATGAGGATGCCCATCCTTCCGCCAGCCAGCTCTGTCCGCAAACTACCGCGCTGCTGCGCGATATCCCGTCGGTGAAAGCGGCCATGTTTGCCACTCTGCCGGACGGTAGCCGTCTGCCGCGCCATCGCGACCCCTACGCCGGCTCGCTACGCTTTCATCTGGGCCTGGCAACGCCGAACGATGACCGCTGCTTTATCGAGGTGGATGGCCAGCGTTACAGCTGGCGCGATGGAGAAGGCGTGCTGTTTGATGAGACCTATATCCACTATGCGGAAAATACCAGTGGTGAGAATCGCCTGATTCTGTTCTGCGATATTGAACGGCCGATGCGCTACCGCTGGGCGCAGAAAGTTAACCACTGGCTGGGACGCCATCTGATGAGCGCCGCTTCGGCGCCCAACGATATCGGCGATCGCACCGGCGGGATTAACCGGGCGTTTCGCTATATTTACCAGATCCGTATTGTTGGTAAGCGGTTGAAAAAATGGAATAAGACGGTCTATTACATCGTCAAATGGCTGCTCTTCGGCGGCATTGCCTGGCTTATCTGGAGCGCGTTTTAACCCCCTGGCGCCGGTTCCACGGCATGGTCCCCAGCAGCCGCGCCATGCCGCAAAAGCCGGTTACGCCGGCGAAGGTGAGCCCGGCGCCGACCGCGCCGCTGAGCAGGAAAAAGCCGCCGTTAACGGTATAGCCCAGCAGCACCCCCAGTAAAATCAGGACGCCAGCGGCAATTTGCACCTGGCGCATCAGCGGCAGCGGCTGCGATGAATCTTCCACTACCAGCAACCCCGCGGCTTTCCACGCCTGAATTCCTCCTGCCAGCAGGCAGGCCTGCGCCGGCGCGGCGGCCGCGGCCAGACGAATCGCATTATTCTGCGTCCGGGAACCCGCCTGGCAGTGAAAGATGACCGTCTCTCCGGCCCGGGCATTGAGGGGCGCACCGCTGGTCAGAGTGGCGAGCGGCACCAGCTCGGCATCGGGGATATGTTCGCGCGCATATTCATCCGCATCGCGGATATCAATCAGTCTGGCGCCCTGGGCAATCTGCGCCTGGGCCTCGGCGGGAGTTAAGGTGGCGATGGTCATAGGATCCTCACGGGCAATAGAGCGTTTTCAGCGTATTGATCACCTGCTGTACCGCAGGGTGGGTGATGAAATAGTGGATACGCTGGGCGTCGCGCTCGCTGTCGATCAGCCCCTCGTCACGCATCCGCGCGAGGTGTTGCGAGGTGGCGGAGGGGCTCAGCCCTGTAGCCCGGGCGAGTTCGCCGGCGCTGGCCCTGGGCGCATCGCACAGCATGCACAGGATCAGCAATCGGTGAGGATTGCTCATCGCTTTCATCAGCGCGGCGGCTTCTCCGGCGCGGGCCTGCAGGTCTTCAGGAGTGGTCATTTATTTTAGCTTTGTCTAAATTTAGATAACTCTAAAATAAAAAGGCCGCCAGCGCCAGCACAATTTCTCCACGACTCAGGCCGGAACGGCGAGCCGGGCAATCTGCGCCCGGGCGCTGGCGATCCCGGCGTCGCGACCATGCGGGCGATTGTCCAGCCCTTCGGCATAGATAAATTCCACCTCCTGGATCCCCATCAGCCCCAGTACCGCGCGCAGATAGGGCGTGACGGCGTCGGTAGTTTCTCCCTGGTGAATACCGCCGCGGCTGCTGACGACCACCGCCCGGACGCCCTCCACCAGCCCCTGCGGCCAGCTCTCGGTGTAGCGAAAGGTTTCCCGCGCCCGCGCCACGAGGTCGAACCATTTTTTTAGATCGGTCGGGACGTTGAGGTTATACATCGGCGCGCCAATCACCAGCAGGTCGCTGGCCTTTAACTCGGCGATAAGCTGGTCGGAGAGGGCGACCGCCTTGCGGATAGCAGGCTGCGGATCCACTGCCCCGCGCAGGGCGGCGAACAGGGGGCGATCCAGCGTTGGCAGCGCCATGGCGCTGAGATCGTGTTCGGTGAGCCGATCGCCGTGTCCCGCCGCCTGGCGCGCCGCGAGAAATTCGTTAATCAACTGATTGGTCAGGGATGTTTCGCCATTAATGCTGGATTTTAAAACCAGAACGTTAGCCATGATGAGTGCCTCAAATGAAAGATAGAAGCAAAGACTAACACTGTCTTTTTTGTCTCAGGAGTGACATTATTTTTCCCTATTGTATCCCGTAAGGAACCAATCTGTGCGCGACGATCTGAATGCGATCCCGGTATTTGTCACCGTGGTCGAGAGCGGCAACTTTGCCAGCGCGGCGGCGATCCTCCATGTGACGCGTTCGGCGGTGGGAAAAACCATTGCCCGGCTGGAAGCGCGTCTCGGCGTGGCGTTATTCCAGCGTACCACCCGACGGCAACTGCTGACGGAAGAGGGGGAGCAATTCTATCTCCAGTGCCGGGAAGCGCTGGAGCGCATCCGCGAGGCCGAAGAGACGCTGCAGCGCGGCAAAGATGAGGTGCAGGGGCGGCTGCGGGTGTCGCTGCCGGTGCTGTTTGGCCAGCGCTGCGTGGCACCGCTGCTGTTCCGCCTCAGCCAGCGCTATCCGTTACTGAAGCTCGAGCTCCACTACAGCGACCGGCAGGTCAATCTGCTGGAGGAGGGGTTTGATCTTGCGGTGCGTATCGGGAGCCTGGCCGATACCGGGTCGCTGCGGGCCCGGGCGCTGGGAGAGCACGGCATGGTGCTGTGCGCGGCGGCGGAGTACCTGCGCCAGCAGCCAGCGCCGCAGACTATTGCCGGGTTGAACGAGCACCGTACCCTCGGCTATCTGCACAACGGCCAGCTACAAAAATGGCAACTGTATGACCCGCAGCAGGGCGAAGTGCGCTTCAGTCCGCAGACGTGGCTGATACAGGATGATTTTGCCGCCATCGCGGCGGCAGTGCAGCAGGGGATGGGCATCGCCTGGCTGCCGGACTGGCTGGTGGCGCAGGCGCTTGCCGATGGGACGTTGCAGCAGGTGTTGGCGCCCAGCGCTCAGGTGCGTTTCGCCATCCACGCGGTATGGCCGGAGGGGCCGTGGCTGCCGCAAAAAACGCGGGCGGCGATCGATGCCCTGCGGGAAGGGCTGCCTCTTACCGCAACACCTGGTTAGCGCAGAGAGAAATAACCGCCATCTATGGCGGCGGGGGGTTTCCGACAGCGTGCAAGCTACCGGCGCGCTTTACGCCGTAGCCTCAGCGACGAGGCCGTCCGGCACGGGCGGCACGGCGGTACAACGTGCTGCGGGCGATACCCAGTATCTGCGCCGCCCGGCTGACGTTGCCGTTGACCCTGGCCAGGGTATCGACAATCAACTGCTCATCATGGGCCTGCAATCCCCCGCGCGGCAACGGCGCAGGCGCGGCGCGATACGCCTCCGGCAGCGCGTCGGGCGTCAGCGTGTCGCCCTCATCGGCGAGAGCCAGCATTACCTTCAGGACGCTCTGCAGCTGGCGTACGTTTCCCGGCCACGGCAGCTGGCTGAGGTGAACCAGCAGCGCGTTTGAAAGCGTCACCCGGCGTGAAGCACCGCCCAGGTCGTGCCACAGGGTGGCGATAAAGGTTTCCAGCGCCGGCCACTCGCGCAGCGGAGGCAGCGCCAGGGCGTATTCCCGCAGACGCCACAGCAGATCTTCACGGAATTCTCCGGCGCTGACCCGCTGGGTCAGGTTGCGGTGGGTGGCGCAGATCAAGGCGAAATTCACCGGCACGCTGCGGCTGGCGCCCAGCGGAGCGACCTCTTTCTCCTGCAGGACGCGCAGGAGGCGGGGCTGCAGCGCCAGCGGCATATCGCCGATCTCATCAAGAAACAGCACCCCGCCGTCAGCCTCGCGGATTTTACCGATATAGCCATTTTTGCTGGCGCCGGTAAACGCCCCCGGCTGGTAGCCGAAGAGCTCGGATTCGATCAGCGATTCCGGGATGGCCGCGCAGTTGATGGCGACAAATTTGCCACTGCGCCAGCGGCTGTGCTGATGCAGCGTGCGGCTGACATACTCTTTGCCGCTGCCGGTTTCCCCCTCAATACAGAGCGCGATGCCGGCGTTGAGCAGCCGCAGCAGCTTTTCGCCTTCGCGCGGGCTGGTAAAGGGGAGATGCATGGCCGGCGGGGCGCTTACCGCC
>NZ_GL882858.1:60184-61988 GCF_000195655.1 Klebsiella sp. MS 92-3 | reverse complement strand
CGCTGACCGCCGTTTGCGTCAGCGTCGGAAAAAGCGAGGCAAAGGTGAGCTGGCCAAACTGCGCCGCGCTCAGGCCGAACTCGCGCATCGCCAGCCGGTTGCCGGCGGTGAGGACGTTGTCGGAAAAGACCAGCAGCAGCTCCTCGACGCTGTCGAGTTTGTCCACCTGCCGGTGCAGGCTCATCAGCCACTGCTCAGGATGCAGACTCTGTTTCACCCACAGATATTCAATTTGCTTTGCCGCCGCTTTTACCCAGCCAAAGGTGTGCTGGTGGGGAAAATTCGCCGGGCCGGAGATATCCAGCACCCCGGCGATGCTTCCGTCCGGTCGCTGGAGCGGCATCGCTGCGCAGTACAGATTCTGGTTGCGGGTAAGAAAGTGCTGACGGCCATCGATCTCGCAGCCATCGTCAATCGCCAGCGCGGTGCCGATGGCGTTGGTCCCGCGCCCGCTTTCACTCCACAGATTGCCGGGAGCCAGCGCCACGCGCTGGGCCTTTTGCAGCGCCTGGGTATCGCCGAGAGTATGCAGCACCAGGCCGTCGGGGTCGGAAAGGATCACCACCGACTGCAGGTCTGCGACCTGGCGCGACAGGGCTTCCACCACCGGCTGCGCCAGCTGCTGCAGGCCGCGGTGGCTGGCGAGCCGGTCCGCCAGCTCGCCGGCGCCGAGGCGGGGAAAATCCTCGGTGGCGGGATCCAGCCCGTAGCGCTGGCAGCGAGACCACGAATCGCTCAGCAGGGGATTCGCATTAACCTCTGGTGCGAGAAGAAAGGGATTGCCTGCCACAGGGCACCTCTGGGTCGATGTTGCTGTGTTGCAATATTGTAGCCATTTGGTTTATTTGGTGTTGCGATTTGCAACACATAAGTGGAAACCCGTGCGACAGATGGCTGACCATCTGCTCGGTTAGTGAAGGCAACGTATTAATAAATAAAAATATTTAAAGAAAATAAAAAACTGGCATAACCCCTGCACAGTGAGAAGCGTTCGGCGGCAAATTTAAAAAATCAATATGCCGCTGCGTCTCAACCCTACAGAAGGAGATTTGCGATGCGTTATGCACATCCTGGCCAGCCCGGCGCCGTGGTTTCATTTAAATCGGCTTACGGCAACTTTATTGACGGTAGATTTGTCGAGCCGCTGAGCGGTGAATTCTTTATGAATACTTCGCCGGTCGACGGCAGCAACATTGCGCAGTTTCCCCGCTCGGATGCCAGAGACATTGACTTCGCCCTCGACGCCGCCCATCGCGCGGCGCCGGCGTGGGGGAAAACCTCAGTGCAACAGCGCTCCAGGCTGCTGCTACAGGTCGCCGATCGTATTGAACAGCATCTGGAATATCTGGCGGTGGCGGAGAGCTGGGACAATGGGAAACCGATCCGCGAAACCCTGAATGCTGACCTGCCGCTGGCGGTGGATCATTTTCGCTACTTCGCCGGCTGCCTGCGCGCTCAGGAGGGAAGCACCGCCGAGATTGACGAAACCACGGTGGCCTATCATTTCCATGAACCGCTGGGGGTGGTCGGGCAGATTATCCCGTGGAACTTCCCGCTGCTGATGGCCGCGTGGAAGCTGGCCCCGGCCCTGGCGGCGGGGAACTGCGTGGTGCTCAAACCGGCGGAACAGACGCCGCTAAGCATTACCCTGCTGCTGGAGCTGATCGGCGATCTGTTCCCGGCCGGGGTGCTTAACGTGGTGCAGGGTTTCGGCAAAGAGGCGGGCGAGGCGCTGGCCACCAGCAAGCGTATCGCCAAGCTGGCGTTTACCGGCTCCCCCCCCGGCGGGCGGCATATTCTCGCC
>NZ_GL882858.1:46600-60098 GCF_000195655.1 Klebsiella sp. MS 92-3 | reverse complement strand
GCGCCAAGCTGGCGTTTACCGGCTCCACGCCGGTCGGGCGGCATATTCTCGCCTGCGCGGCGGAAAATATTATCCCCTGCACCGTCGAGCTGGGGGGGAAATCGCCCAACATCTACTTCGCCGACGTGATGGACGGAGAAGAGGAATTTATTGAGAAGGCGGTGGAGGGGCTGGTGCTCGGCTTCTTCAACCAGGGTGAGGTCTGTACCTGCCCGTCGCGGGCGCTGATCCATGAGTCCATCTATGAGCCCTTTATGGCACGGGTAATGGAGAAGGTGGCGCAGATCCGCCGCGGCGATCCGTTAGATACCGACACCATGATCGGCGCTCAGGCTTCCCGCCAGCAGTTCGACAAGATCCTCTCCTATATTCAGATTGCCCGGGAAGAGGGTGGGCAAATTCTGACCGGCGGCGAGCGGGCGGCTATCGCGCCGGCGCTGGATAATGGCTTTTATATTCAGCCTACGCTGATTAAAGGTCGCAACGATATGCGCTCCTTCCAGGAGGAGATCTTTGGGCCGGTGATCGGGGTGACCACCTTTAAGGACGAAGCGGAAGCGCTGGCTATCGCCAATGAGACCCAGTTTGGTCTCGGCGCCGGGGTGTGGACGCGGGATACCAACCTCGCCTATCGCATGGGTCGCGGCATTAAAGCCGGTCGCGTGTGGACCAACTGCTATCATGTCTACCCGGCGCATGCGGCGTTCGGCGGCTATAAACAGTCCGGCGTCGGGCGGGAAACGCACAAGATGGCGCTGGATGCCTATCAGCAAACCAAAAACCTGCTGGTGAGCTACGGCACCGCGCCGCTGGGCCTGTTCTGAAGTCCATCTCATTTCTGACCGATCCTCAGTCCGCAATCCATTCGGGTTGCGGATTTTTTTTAACTTCAAAATAACCATTCGAAGAGGGTGGTTATTTTGCCGGCGGCAGCGCCCATGTATTTATGTCACTTATGTATTGGCTTTCACTTGAAAATAAAAACACTTCCATAATAAGGGATTAGCGGGTGGAGGTGGCGCACCCTGGCGCCGTTTGTGTAGAAATTATGAATATTAATACCAGGAAAATTCCTAATTTTTGTGTACACTCTGACGAGCGCACAATAAAACAAGACGAATTTTTGAACAATTGTCTTTAAATTTGTTAATTGAATTGATCTGTTGTTGTTTAAAGGTATTTGAATTTCTTTTGTATAGATATGTAAATTAACATTGAAAAGCCATTTCAAAAATTAAATATATGGCGAACATAGCTATTAACTTATAGTTAACATCTTCCCGGGTTGCCTTTTGATACTTCGGGTAATATATTTATTTCGCACATCAAAATAACTCTTTTTTCTTCTGTTTGTTATTCATGGCCATCTATTGGCAAAATAAGGCAGAGTAGAGGGGGATGTGCCTAATATCCTGCGGAAGGAACGCAACGTACATTTACAGGGAGGAGCTGACGAGCCGTTTCGCGATAGCTTTGGGGCTATTGTCGATGATGGAAAATATGTTCGTTAACGATGAGATAAATAATGAAAAAACAACCTCGCTTTATAACCATCCTCATAGGAGCGCTGCTTTCTGGCGTAGCCTTGCAGGCTACCGCGGCCAACACTATCAATCCTGACTCGGGCACCAGTTCGGAAGGCGCCGGCGGGCAGGTCATCTTCAATGGGTCAATCACCGACAGCTCTTGCAACGTCGATAGTAGTTCTAATGGCCAGAAGGTTGATCTGGGCAAATGGGCCAGCAACTATTTTACCGGCACTGGTTTTGAAACCACCAAAACCCCCTTCCATATCAAAGTGAAAGATTGCCCGGCCAGCGTGACTACGGTCGCCGTGCTGTTTGACGGCGCGCGCGATCAGTCTGATAACTCCCTGCTGGCCATCAACGGCGGCGCCAGCGGCGTAGCGATTAAGCTGTATGAGCACGATCGGTCGACGGCTGTCAGCCTCGGTAAAACGTCAGCCAAACAGACGGTCACTCCGGGTACCAGCGGCGGCACCGGCTCTGCCGACCTCGAGTTTTACGCCGACTATATCTCCACCGCGGCGACCGTGACGGCAGGTAAAGCCGACGGTACAGCTAATTTCAATATGATTTATAACTGATCTAATTGCGCGTTATTCAGAGTCAGCCCACTGCGTCTTGATTAATTACAGATAGCTAAAGTGTTAATTGTCATGAAGTCACGAAATATATTCGTGACGGTATAGTTGTTTTTGCTAATTATCCCGTCGAGTACTGGCTCTGTTATTCACTGCTTTATTTTGTTGTCTGTTCAACTTTTACCTGATGGTAAGTCATGATGAAGAAAATAATTGCCGTTGCGGCTTTTCTGCTGTGCACCACGGCAGCGCAGGCCGGTATTGTCATGGGTGGAACCCGTGTGATTTATCAGGAAGGGAAGCGTGAAGCCGCTATTTCAGTCACCAATGCCGATACCCATACGCCCTATCTGGTGCAGTCGTGGGTGGAAAATTACGCGGAAAACGATAAGGCCAGGGTGCCCTTCATTGTAACGCCGCCCTTGTTCCGTCTCGATCCGGAGCAAAATAACGTTCTGCGGATTAACTTTATTGGCGCCTCGCTGCCCCGCGACCGTGAATCGGTCTTCTGGCTGAACGTCAAAAGTATCGCCCCGACGCCTCAGGGCGAGGTGAATAAGCTGCAGGTGAATATTAAATCGAAATTCAAAATCTTCTATCGCCCCAACGACCTGGCGGGCGACCCGGCAAAGGCCTGGCAGCAGCTGAAGTTTAGCCAGTCCGGCGGTCGGCTGACGGTGATAAATCCCACTCCCTACTTCGTCTCTTTTTACGCCGTCGAAGTGGGCGGGCAAAGCATCGACGATCCCGGCATGGTGGCTCCCTTCGGCGAGAAAACGTGGCCGGTGAGCGGGCACGGCACCGTCAAATGGCGGGCGATTAACGACTACGGCGGCGTCAGCGATTTCGCCCAGCAGTAATTCCCCTTTTTGATGAGCTTACCGGACGGCGCCAGCATGAAAAGAATAACAACAGCCAGGGTGCGGGAGTATGCCTTGTTGCCCGTTACCGCCGGGCGGGCGATGGCGCTGGCGACGGTGCCGACGATGATGTTTTGTCTCAGTCCGTTGAGCCGGGCGCTGGCCGACGACTATTTTGACCCGGCGGCGCTGGAGTTTGCTGACCCGCAGCAGCAAACCTCCGATCTGCACTACTTCGCCAAACCCGGCGGCCAGCAGCCGGGGACTTATCCTGTCACCGTGGTGGTTAATGACCAGGAGCTGGGTCAGGCTGATATCACGTTTGTTGACGATGGCGGGCAGCTGCGCCCGGTGCTGACGCCCGGTCAGCTGGCGGAGTATGGCGTCAACGTCAGCGCGTTTCCCGCCTTTCAAGCGCTGCATGAAGGCGAAACCTTCACCCGGATCGAGAAGTTTATTCCCGACGCCAGCAGTCGGTTCAGCTTCGCTAACCAGCGCCTGACGCTGAGTATTCCCCAGGCGGCGATGAACGTGCAAAGCCGCGGCTATGTCGATCCGTCGCGCTGGGACGATGGCGTGCCGGCCGCGTTTGTCGATTACTATTTTTCCGGCGCGCAAATAAAGAACGCCGACGAAGGGGAGAGCAGCCGCTCAAACTATCTCAATTTACGCAGCGGCCTCAACCTGGGCGCCTGGCGACTGCGCAACATCTCCTCAATGCAGTATGACCAGCAGCGCCGGCACTGGGATACCCAGAGCACCTGGCTGCAGCGCGATGTCCGCTCGCTGAAGAGCTTGCTGCGGATCGGCGATACCTACACCACCGGCGATGTGTTTGACAGCATACAGTTTCGCGGCGTCCAGCTGATGTCTGACGATGAAATGCTCCCGGACAGCCAGCGCGGCTTTGCCCCCACTATTCGTGGCGTGGCGCACAGCAATGCCAAAGTGACCGTCTCTCAGCACGGGTATGTGATCTACGAGACCTTTGTGTCACCGGGGGCATTCGCCATCAGCGATCTCTACCCCACCTCGCAGAGCGGCGATCTGGAGGTGAAGGTGACCGAGAGCAATGGCGTGGTGCGTACCTTTACCCAGCCCTATTCCGCGGTGCCATATATGCTGCGCGAAGGGCGCGGCAAATTCAGTCTCAGCGCCGGCCGCTACCACTCCGGGGGGGAGTCGGTGCGCTCGCCGGAATTTCTGCAGGGCACTTTGTTCTACGGTTTGACGGCGGGATTCACCCTCTACGGTGGTACGCAGCTGGCCCGGGACTATCAGGCGTGGGCGCTGGGCCTGGGCCGCGGTTTTGGCGAGTTCGGATCGCTGGGAGGGGATGTCACCCAGGCCGTCACCCGTACGCCGTCGGGCAAGCGCTATACGGGCCATTCGCTGCGCGCTCAGTATCAGAAAAATTTTGTCAGCTCGGGCACTGCGTTCAGCCTCGCCAGCTATCGCTACTCGTCAAGCGGCTATTACGATTTTGCCGAAGCCAGCGCCCTTGAAAGCGCCCAGGGGCAAGTAGACAACCGGCGTCGCCGGGAAGAGCTGTCGGTGTCGCAAAGCCTTGGTGGCCTGGGCAGTCTGGCGGTTTCCGCCTGGTCCCAGGAGTACTGGCATCGGCAGAGTCGGGATGAGACGGTGCACCTTGGGTTCTACAGCGCCTGGAAAGGGATCTCCTGGGGCGTGGGCTATTACTACACCCGCGCCAGCGGCCAGCAAAAAAATGACCGCTCCTGGTCATTCAATATCAATATTCCGCTGGGTGGTCCGCTGTCCGACAGCGCGGTGAGCTACAACACCACCTCGGACAGCAATGGCTATACCTCGCAGCAGATGTCGCTGTATGGCGCGGTGCCGACGCGGCCAAATCTGTTCTACTCGGTTCAGCAAGGTTATGGCAACCAGGGACGAGGCAGCAACAGCAGCGCCTCCCTGGACTACCACGGCGGCTTCGGCAACGCCCAGATCGGCTATCGCCATGACGCCGCCAGCAACCAGTTGACCTGGGGAGGCGCCGGCTCGGTGGTCGCGCATCCGCACGGCGTCACCTTCGGCCAGACGGTGGGTGAGAGCTTCGCCATCGTCCGGGCGCCGGGGGCCGCCGGCGTGGCGGTGCAAAACGGCAACAATGTGCACACCGACTGGCGCGGCTATGCCGTGGTGCCCTCCCTGACCGCCTACCGGAAAAATGTCATTACCCTCGATACGGAGTCGATGGCCGACGACACCGACGTCGACCAGCAGGGGCAGACCGTGATCCCCGGCGGCGGCGCGGTGGTGATGGCCAACTACCAGACCCACATTGGCAACCGGGTGCTGTTTACCCTGCGCAATGCCCAGGGGCCGCTACCGTTTGGCGCCAGTGCGCGGCTGATCGAGGAGGAGGAGAGCGGCAATCCGCCGGGCGGCATGGTGGCCGACGGCGGCCAGGTGTATCTCAGCGGCGTGCCGCAGGAGGGAACCCTGGCGGTGAGTTGGATCGTCAACAACCAGTCGCAGAGCTGCACGCTGCATTTTCATCTTCCGGATAACCCACAGCAGAGTCTGAATACGGTGAAAACCGTCTCCGGACTGTGCCAGACACGCTGAGGCGGCTATGAAATCTGTTTTTCGTCTACTTCCTTTCCTCTTTCTGCTGGGGCTGAGCGCCTATCTTCCCGGCGTGCGGGCTGAAACCTGCCGCGCAAATATCGGCCAGACCACGGTCAATATTCCTAATATCAAGTATTTACCCACGCTGCCGGTCAATACCCAGATGACCAGCGCGATGGCGGATAATGGCAGCGGGATCCCTTTTTCCTGCGACCTGCAGCTGCCGACGGCGAGCGCCAAACGCATCGTCTATAAGCAGCTGAAAACCGGCGGCTCGCCGATGGTGATTAACGGACAGCATGTCTACCCCAGCGCTATCGACGGCATTGGTTACGCCCTCAGCTTCCAGTGCGCCGGCGGCCCGATGCGTGCCATCGATGGCAGCCACTCCGCCGGCGGCGAGTCGGTGGTGATATGCGACAGTGCGACGCTCCCGGCGCTGATGACGCAGCAGCAAACCACGGTGAGGATTGCGGTAACCTTCTATAAAACCGGAACGGTGCAACTGGCGGACGGGACGCATACCAACTCGCCGCCGCTGCCGCAGGTGGGGGAGATGACCATTGAACAGCAGACCAGCGCAAGCGCCAGCTTTGTCGCCAGCGCGCCGGTCAGCATCGATATCGCCGCCCTGAATGTGGACATTGGCAGCAGCGGCAGCTGCCAGGTAGCGACATCGACGATCCAGGTCAGTCTGGGTACGGTTAACCGGGGGGAGTTTCATGGCAAAGGGACTACCGGCGGCCAGGCGAAGCGCTTTTCGATTCCGGTCTTCTGTCCGACGCCGACCGACGTGCGCATCGGCTTTTTCGGCGTCAGCGTGGAGAGCGATACCCTGGCCCTGAGCCAGGCCAGCAACAGCGCCAGCGGCGTCGGCGTGAAGCTGACCTACGGCAATAACCCCGGTGCGGCAGTGCCCGACGGCACCAGCGTTAAGATCAACGAGGCCAGCAACTTGCCGATCCTGAAAAGGGTGACCGGCGCCAGCGCCGGGACCGCCGAGGCGATCAATTTCAACGCCCAGTATGTGCAGACTGACGCCACGGTGGGAGCCGGTACGGCCAACAGCATGGTGACTTTCGCCCTGGAGTATAACTAGCCTGGGGCGGCGTTATTCAAAGGTCACGGTGATTTTGGCGGTCGCGGAAAAAGGCCCCAGCTTCGGCGTTCTCGACAACCAGAGCAGCCCCGCCGTATAGGTGCTCGCGAGGGTCGCGCCCGTTGCCAGCTTAAAGTGAATCGGAGCATTCATCTCAATAAGGGGATGCATGCTGGCGTTTGGCGAGATGGCAATGCCGAAGCCGCTGTCGGGCTGCGGCAAAATAATGGCGCTCTCCTGTATCGTATTAGTGGTGCTAAACGTAGCAAGCATAGGTTCGGTCCCGCAATCACTGCCGTTACCCTGCTTGACCAGACCATAGGTGACGGTAAAGGGGCGTGTTTTTTCATAGTAGCCCGGTCGGGCGTTACCGGCAGGAATATCGCCAAAGTTAATTTCGCTTGGCGAAATAGATACCGTGGGGACGCAGGCCATTGTTCTGATACGGTTCAGGCCGGTAATGAAAAGATTATAGTTGGCGCCAGCGGTGCCGTTGCGTAGACCGCCTTGGCCATCTACCTGAAAAAGCGACAATTTTAGGTTATCGTCTATTTTACCTTCCCCGGTCACTCTGCGGCCCGTCGAGATGATATAGACCTGGTAAACCAGGCTGAATGTCTGCCCAATGGCCGGGGACTTACAGGTATTCCCGCTTTTATCACACAGCGTCGCCGGGCCAATCTCCACCGATTTTTTATTTTGTAGCAGATAGTCGATGCCGTTGTAAGTAATGCCTACCTGGATAAAGTCGGGCAAGCTGCTGGCTTTATTTTCCGGATCCAGCCAGAAATAGGCGCTTTCACCGTTCGGAAAATTATCGGTATCTTCGCAACTGAAGGTGGCGGTAATAGGGCTGGAGACCCATATCTTTTTATTGGCAATAAGCTCGCTGCTGGAGACTTTAATGATGCTCTCGATATTCACGACTTCGCTGATCGTGGACGAGGTGGTCTTGCAGGTCAGCGCCTGCGCCGGGAAGGCGCTCAGCATGAACAGAACGGAAAGCCATGTCAGAAATAACGTATCGCTAAGTCGGCGCATAATTACCTCGAGGGGGTTACTGTGCAGATTAAGGATAATTCACGCCAGGCCGTCGCCTGCTGAGGCTCCTGGCGCAGTTCGGGCAGGGTGATTTCGCAGCTTTGCTGGTGCGTTTCGCCCCATTTCATCTGCAGCTTTTCGCCTGAATCGACTCCGCTGACGTAAACTTCTCCTCCCGGGCCGACCAGACCATTGCTGATCCCACTGGCGCGATAGAGCTGTGCGCCCAATGGTGGATAGCTGCCGTCGGCGAGGGTGGTATGGATCAGCACGCTATATCCCCGGAACGTATCAAAGCGCACCCGGGTAATTGCCCCGCGGGTAGGCACGGTATCCGCCACTGCGTTAGGGACATCAAGAAAGGCATCGAAGTCCTGAGGGTTGAGCGCGACAGAATTGACCCGATAGGGAACGCTTTGTGGTACGACAGCGTAGCCGAAGGGATCGATGCGCACGCCGGTCTGATTCTCTATCCCTACCCCCTGAGCGTCTTTGGCCTCCACCAGCGCAAAGGTTGAGCCCAGCGGTTGCGAGAGGGTAACGCCGCCGCGGTGTGCCACCACGCCGCCGCTCAGATTCAGACTCGCCTGACGATGGTTTTTGCTGTAGGCGTAGCCGGTATACAGATTACCGTACTGGCCGAGATAACCCAGGCTGGCGCTGTTGGTGCTATGGCTGGTGTCATCATAGGCGCTGGTGACGGCCCAGCTCAGGCGATCATCATCGAGCAGCGTGCCGTTTACCCCAGCCTGCCCGGACGTGCCAGACGATTTACTGTGGGCGAGGGTAAATGCGGTATTGATCCGGCGGTTTTCTTGCAGAGTAAAAGGGATGGAAACGCGCAGTGTGATGCTATTGTCGTCATGGGTGAAGTGGCTACGCGTATTCTGATAGTACAGACCATAGTTCACGTTATGGATAGTGCTGTTAAAGCCCGCCTGCAGCGAGATATCGCTTCCTGAGCTATTCCAGTAATTTTGCTGGCTGAAGTTAAGGAAGAAAGCGCTGTTCTTACCGAGAGTTTGCCGGGCAGAAATATCAAAGCGATGCTTTTTATTATAAAACCAGGACGTGTAATAGTGTTGGGGAGCGCTTGCCTGCCAGCTTTCGTCTTCGTCAGAGGGCCAGTAATCATTTTCGTACAGGCCATTGTGCCAGCGTCGACGCTCGTTAACCGCATCGCTGAGGCTATAATAACCTGCGGTTGAGTAACGGTAGCCCGCGATTTGAAAGTCGGTCTTGCTCGACAAAAAGGATTTAGCATACAGAAAACGCACGCTCCCTCCCTGCTTGCGCTGGCCATTCGCCAGCGTCGTTCCCGCCAGCGTATAGTCGGCTGAGAGGGCGCCAATCTCCCCCAGATTGCTACCGACGCCAAAGGCGCCGGCGCGATAGTTCTCCGCGGCAAGGGCGCCACCGTACAGTGTGAAGGTATTATTCAGGCCATAAGAGAGCGAGCTTTGCATCAGGGCGGGAGCATAGCCGTCAGCGCCGTCATGATACTTACCCGCCGACAGCTGATAATTCCATTGGCCTGCCCGCACCAGCTGTGGCAGGGTGGTGTAGGCGACAGTAAAAGTCGTCTGGCTACCGTCGGCTTCAATGACGGTCACGTAGAAATCACCGCTGCGGTTAACGGCGCTGATATCATTTAGCTCAAAGGGACCGGCTGGGACGTTCTCGCTGTAAATCAGATAGTTGTTCTGCCGAACTTCCAACCGGGCATTGCTGTTGGCCACACCGCGAATGACCGGCGCGAAGCCGGTCTGGCTGCTGGGGCGCATTTCGGCATCGGTGCCAAGCTGTACGCCGCGAAACTGGACGCTATCGAAGACGCTGTTGTCGGTACTGGTCTGGCCGACGACAAGCCGGCTGCGCCAGGGAATGATGTTCGTTTCCGCCCAACTGGCGATGCTTTGCCACTTATCCGCCTGCCCGCTGAACTTATTCCAGTAGGCATTATTGCGCAATCGCCACGATGCAATATTGATCCCGCTGTTTAGCGAAAGATATTGATACTGATGGCTGCCCCCGTCGCCATTATTGGCATCGGTAGAATAGCTGTAGTTGACGAAAGCAGCGTTAATACCTTCATCAAAGCGCATGGGGGAAACATAGTCACGGGGATAGTGCTCAATATATTGCTGAGGGATATGAATGATCAGCCGATGATTAGCGATATCCAGCTGTTGCTCTGCCTGGCGGATCGTCTGCGACAGCGCGAAACAGGGCTGGTGGTCATCGTCAATCTTGACGCCATAGCGGATATATTCCGCCGCGCTCAGGCAGGGGGCCAACCCGCCGTGTGCGCTATCCTCTGAGAAGCGAACGGGGCGACTGTCCACCAGCAGATCGTTAATGTAAATATTAACGTCATAGGTGCCCGGCATGACGTCGCCATCGCTGGCGACAAACTGATTAAAAGCCAGCGGGTCGATACCGTTCACAAACTGGGCATTATAGCGTTCCGCACTGTCTGCCGGTAACGTGATGGAGATTAACCATGCGCTGGCAAAATAGCGTAATTTACTATCGTCCATCACTCTATCTCCCTAAAGAGGTGCGACGTTTATTTTTTTATTGGAATATCAACAACGGCGCCGTAATCATTAATATATTTCATTTTATGCAAGCGCTGCATGCTGGCGATATTGACAGCGTGGTGACTGTACGGCAGCAACATAAAGTTTTTCAGAGGATAGATTTTGCCTTTGTTGTCGATCGCCTCGGCATTAATAACCGTAATATGCAGTGGGCTGTTGTTAGTAAAAGATAACGTGTTAGCGCTTTGCTGCCACTGCAGATTTTCAACGGCTTTGGGCAGCGATGTGGCAATTCCTTGCGGGCGATAAAATAGTTTTAATCGAGTGCGAATTGCGAACTGCAGGATGTTATTTTCCTCAGGCGCAGGAGGGACCTCCTGAATATTCACCCAAAACAGACTTTCCCTGTCGGCAGGAAGACCGGTTCCTGAGTAAATAAAGCGCAGTTGTGCCGATTGCTCGGGGCGTAATTTGACCAGGGGCGGCGTGGCCACAATGGGTAAGCCGCTGCTGGGGGTCTCCGGACCCGTATCAAGCCAGGTCTGGACGATATAGTTTTTGCTGCTTCGGTTGTTAATTTTCAGACTGGCCGATTTATCTTTGCCCGAATAAATAACCCGTGAGGCATCGATGGTAATGGCCGCCTGGGTCTGAAAAGCCAAAGCGCCTATGATCACTGCCAGCAGCGTTTTCATATCTTACCCCTTATCCGCGTCGTGCCGTCCCTGGTCAGGTGTTATTGCTGTATAATGGTAAACCTGGCGGTCGCATTGCCGTCGCCAGCTTCGGCGTTGTCTTTATCCCAGGTATAGTAATAGGCTTTCAGGTTGAAGGTACCGGTGCCATCGGCATTGACCGTAATACGCGGGTCGACGTTGGGATCGAAAGGTTTATCGAGCGTGACCGGGGTATTATTGCGGTCGGTTAGCTTAATGCCGACTTTTTTAGCTGTAGGATTACCCGCATCGAGAGCCAGTACGTTAGTGATAGGCGCCTCGTTGGCTGAAGCACCGTCGAGCACAATATAGTACGTGCCCGCTTCACAATCTTTGACGCTAATATTGACCCCAACTTCTGGCCCGGTGCCATTGGTATCATTTTTTAATTTAGACAGCGGAACAGCGCCCATCTTAACTTCAATGAGACCCTTCTCATTGCCGCTTGCCAGTTTGCAAGTTGAGTTGACAATTGTACCTGAAAAATACAGCGTACCGTCCGCCGCGGCGGCATAGTGTGAGGTCGAGCCGACGAGTGCCATTGCCAGGCAAAGTGATTTCATTTTCATAGCCAATTCCTTCTGTTGTGACCCTGGGAAGCTAATAGCCAGGCATACTCATTGACGCTGCATAAGCCGTTAGCTCTGTTGTTGTGATAGCCATAAAGCGAACTTATCCCCCCTCCAGGGAGTGCAGGAAATGATACAGGCCTGCAATATTGCGTACATTGAGTTTCTGGTAGATGTTTCTCCGATAGTGACTGATCATCATATTGCTAAGGTCGGTGGCCTGAGCAATTTTCTTATTATTTAAACCTGAGATGATATAGGGGAGAAGAGAGTCCTCCTGTTTCGTAAGTTTAATATTGACACAACTGTCCAGCGAGCTAATTGATTTTCTGAACACTTTAATAAAGCGATGATCAGACGCATTCTGTAAGTATTTCTGCAGCCGTTGGGTAACATCTATATAATCAAGCACGATCGTCGAAATAGAGTTTATGATAATGTTTTCGACTGGATCGGCAAGAATCTCACTTTTAACGACAAAAACGATATCGCCATGAATGATCTTTTTTTTACGATAGAGCAGTGCGGCTAATTGTTGAATGTCCGGGTGGCTATAGTCCACGATAATGGTTCTGGCTATGGTTAGACTTTTATCATTCACGTCAGAAATATTATCCAGAAACAATGTTTGACTATACCGACGTTGAGCACTCATGGTCATGTTAACCAGAGACCGGATGCCGTTAATAAAAAATTTATTGGCGGAAATGATAATAATCATAATGTATTTCCTTATACACTGCTTCTGTAACCAAGTATTACTGCTGGAGAGGAGGGGAGTAAATAAGATGATAAGCACGATCATTAGAAAAATCCTAATGAAAGATGTTTCATGAAGTGTTTTTACTTATTAATCAGAGGGTTATAATTTAAGATTCAACTATTAACGCATAAGAGAAAAGTAAAATAAACGATAATAAATAATATATTAAACGTATGGCCAGGAATAAAATATGAATGCGCTGCGGGGCATTTTACTGAAAGTCAAAACAACCAGCAAGCTCACAGCGAGAAAGAGGATTAATTAACGTTTTGCCCCACGTCGGGTTGTATGTCCCGGTGTTTAAAAATAGGATGAATGCCCTGGCTCGCGCGGCGGATACTGTGACTGATGCGGCCGGTCACTCTGGCATGAAAAACGATAACTTTAAGGATGGCGAAATGAGACTGACGGTGGGGCTGGCGCTGACGCTGGCGATAATGACCTGCGGCGCCCAGGCGCGCGATATGCAATCCATCGAGCACAGCGGTGAACTGAAGGTGGGCGTGCCGGGCGATTACGCGCCGCTGGCGTTTCGCAATGCCGCCGGCGAACTGCAGGGCTATGACGTGGACATGGCCCGCGATCTCGGGCGCACGCTCGGGCTGAAGGTGAGCTTCGTCTACACCAGCTGGCCCGCGCTCGCCGCCGATCTGCAGGCGGACAAGTTTGATATTGCGATGGGTGGGGTTACCGAGACCCCGGCGCGGGCGCAAGCCTTCGCCCTCAGCCATCCGGTGGTGGCGAACGGAAAAATCGCCTTAGCCAACTGCCAGGCCGCCCCGCGGCTCGGTTCGCTGGAAAAAATTGACCGTCCGGACGTGAAAGTGATCGTCAACCCTGGCGGCACAAACCAGAGTTTTGTCGATGAACACATCAAGCAGGCGCAAATTATTCGCGTGCAGAACAATGTCGATAACCTGCAGGCGCTGCGGCAGAAAACGGCCGATATGATGGTGACCGATCTGATTGAAGGCGACTATTACCAGAGCAAAGAGCCCGGCGTGTTCTGCGTTGCTAACGAAACACCGTTCGCCGGTACCGCCAGCAACAAGGTGTATATGATGAGTAAAGATAACCCGGCGCTGCTGGAGAAAGTGAACCAGTGGCTGGATAGCCAGGACAAAGAGGTTCTCAAACGGAAGTGGAAAATTCGCGGTTAACCGCGGCGGCGCCCCCCCCCCGCCCCCCCCCCCGCCCCCCGCCCCCCC
>NZ_GL882858.1:35977-46486 GCF_000195655.1 Klebsiella sp. MS 92-3 | reverse complement strand
TTAGCGCTGCGACGACAGGGCCTGTCGCGCCAGACCGCGGAAGTAGCAGGCGTAGCCCAGGGTGGCGGTCAGGCACAGCATATAGCCAAACGACTCGCTGCCTTCCTCGACCGTGTTTTTCACCACCCGGGCGAAGTTCTCATCCAGCACGGCGTACCACAGGCCGTGCATACCAAACAGCCGAGAGAAGACCAGAATCGCCAGCAGGCCGCTGATCATCATCCCGTAATAGGGCGTGCGGGTATACGCCGCCAGCTGCGACAGAGTCTGACGCAGATGGCGCAACGGCAACAGCAGCGACCCCGCGGTGGCCAGCAGGGCAAACCACACCCAGCTGCCGTGGGAGAGTAAATCAAACAGGCCATCCAGTTCGCGGATCAGCATGGCGAGAAAGAAGCCGCCGATGAGGATATTGCTATAGCGCAAGTGGGCATATTTCCGCGCCAGCAGCAGATGAACCAGCACGATAACGGCCAGCACGCTCTCCTGGACCACTTCGGTGAGCGACACCTCCGGGATGTCGTTGCCAAACACCCGAATATCCACCCACAGGCAGAGTACCGCGAGGGCGGCCGCGACCGCCGCGCCGAGAAAGAAAAGCAAGCTTCGTAACAGAGACATTAACACCACAACTTATGCTTAAAACAAATATCATAAGTTCTGGGAATACATGTTCCTGTTCACTTTGTGCGACTTTGCGGCTGTTTTTTAACATTTTGCGCTTTTTAGCGCCCGGGAAGGCGGCAGGGGAGGGGGCTCCCCTGCATAAAGGGGATTCAGAGAATATCATCCACCACGCCGCCATCGACGCGCAGCGCGGCGCCGGAGGTGGCTGACGCCTGCGGCGAGCAGACGTAGACCACCATATTGGCGACCTCTGCCACCGAGGCCGCCCGCTGGATCACCGAGCTCGGACGATGGGTCATGACAAACGCTTTCGCCAGTTCCTCCAGCGACTGACCGGTTTTCGCCACTTCGTCTTTCAGCATTTCGGCAAAGCCGTCGGAAATCGTTGGCCCTGGCAGAACGCTGTTAACGGTCACTCCGCTGCCGGCGACATATTTCGCCAGGCCGCGGGCCAGCGACAGCTGCGCGGTCTTGGTGACGCCATAGTGGATCATGTCCGCCGGGATATTGCGCGCCGATTCTGAGGAAAAAAACCCCCCCCGCCCCCAGCCTTTGTTGACCATCGCCGGGAGCAGCCCCCGCGACAGGCGTACGCCGGACATGACGTTGGTCTGCCAGTAGTTGTCCCAGGTCGCGTCGTCGGTGGCGTAGAAATCCTGCGGGCCATAGATCCCGGCGTTATTGACCAGAATATCGACGCCGGTCACGGCCCGCAGCAGCTGCGCTGCGCCGTCGGCGTCGCTGAGGTCGGCGATGGCGGGGCGCGCCTTCGCGCCCGGCACCTCATTTTGCAGCCGGGCGATCGCGGCGTTCACGCTCTGCTCGCTGCGCCCGTTAAGGATAACCTCTGCGCCGCTCTCCGCCAGGCCTTTGGCGATGGCGAAGCCAATACCCGCCGTGGAGGCGGTGACCAGCGCGACTTTTCCCGCTAAATCAATTTTCATGTTCCTGCCTTCTGGTTGTGGATCTCCTATTAAGCGTAGCAGCGGCGATATAGCCGGGGATCAGTAACCGGCGTGCTTATTGACCAGGTTTTTCAGCGGCAGCCCGCGGCGCTGGCGCTGAATGTTCTCCAGCAGCTGGCGGGCGATCACCTCGGCAGAGGCCGCAGAGGCCATATGTGGGGTGATGACCACCTGCGGATGGCGCCACAGCGGATCGTCCGCCGGCAATGGCTCCTGCGGGAAGACGTCGAGCACCGCCCCGGCGAGCTGGCCGCTCTCCAGCGCCGCCAGCACATCCTCATTGACCATATGCTCCCCGCGGCCGCAATTGATCAACACCGCCCCGGCGGGTAGCCGGCTGAACAGCGGCGCGGCGAGGATACCCCGGGTCTGCGCGGTGAGCGGCAGGAGGTTAATCAGCCCGTCAAGCGACCCAAGAAAGTGGTCGAGCGCCTCCTCGCCGCGATAGCAGGTGACGCCAGCCAGCTGCTTTTCACTGCGCGACCAGCCGGAGACCCGATAGCCGAGGCGGGCCAGCTGGTCGGCGATATAGCCGCCAATTTCGCCGAGCCCCATAATGCCGATATGGAAGTCGGCGGCGGCGCGCTGGGGATAGAGCTTCCAGGTTTGGGTCCGCTGGTGGGCCAGCGCCCGGTCGAAATGGCGCTGAAACCACAGGACGCTCCACAGGGCATATTCGAACATGCCGTGGCGAAAATCTTCATCGATCACCCGGCACAGCGGGATCTCGCTGGCGAACAGCGCGGGCGGCAGATGATCGACCCCGGCGGACGCGGCCTGGATCAGCTTCAGCCCCGGCGAACGGGTCAACAGCTGCGGGTCCGGGAACCAGCAGCTGGCGTACTGGGCGTCGCGCGCCGCCTGGTGATGGGGCAGAAGCGCCGTGACGTCGGGAAACTGCTGCAGGGCGGCGCAGATATCGCGGGCGAAATCCGCGTCGTTACAATCCACCACGATAGTGATATCAGACATAGGCGTTAGTCTTTGTAAGAGGTATCGAGACGGTCAAGACGGCGCAGCCACGCCTGCCAGACCTGTTGACGTTCATGCTCCACGCCCATCAGCTGCTCGCAGGCGTGCTGGCTAAGGTGCGGGGCGATGGTGTGGATCGGGCTGAGGGCCGCCAGCTGGGCGGCGGCCATCTGGATCTCGCAGGCGCGGTTCAGGTAGTACATGATGTAAAACGCGTCAGCCACGGTGCGGCCCACCGACAGCAGGCCGTGGCTCTGCAGGATCATAGCGATATTATTCCCCAGCGAGCGCTGGATGCGCGCCCGTTCGTCGAGGTCAAAGGCCACCCCTTCATAGGGATGGTAGCCGACGCGCTGGTAAAATTCGGTGCTGATCTGGTTGAGCTGCAGCAGGCCATCCTCGCAGGCGGCCACCGCCATTCCCGGCAGCGTATGGGTGTGGATCACGCAGTGGGCGTCTTCCCGGGCCATATGCACCGCGCTGTGGATGGTGAACCCCGCCGAGTTAGCCGGTGCGTCTCCCGCTACGACCTTACCCTCCATATCCACTACGATCAGGTTGCTGGCGGTGACTTCGTCAAACATCATGCCGAAGGGATTAATAAAAAAACGCGGCTCGCCGTCGCCGGGCAGGCGCACGGAGAAGTGAGTGTAGAGGGTATCCTCCCAGCCGAACAGCGCCGCCAGCCGGTAGGCGGCGGCCAGCTGCTGGCGCAGGTGTTGCTCAGTTGCCATTTAGCGTACTCCCATAAATTCACGGATTCGTTGCAGAGAAGGCGCCTCCAGCGGGCTGCGGATCACCTGCGGGGCGATATCGGCCTGCACCACGCCGTTCTCCATCAGCACCACGCGGTCGGAAATCGACAGGGCGAAGTCCATCTCGTGAGTGACAATCAGCATGGTCATGCCTTCGCGGGCCAGCGACTGAATGACCTTCAGCACTTCGCCTACCAGCTCGGGATCCAGCGCCGAGGTCGGTTCGTCAAACAGCATGATGTCCGGCTTCAGCGCCAGCGCCCGGGCGATCGCCACGCGCTGCTGCTGGCCGCCGGAGAGCTGTCCGGGATACTTGTGGGCATGGGCCAGCAGGCCGACGCGGTCGAGCAGCGCCAGGGCCTGCTCGCGGGCGACCGGCTGGTCCAGCAGCTGGTGATAGCGCGGGGCCAGCATCACGTTGTCGAGCACCGTGCGGTGGGGGAACAGGTTGAAGCTCTGGAAGACCATGCCGATGCGCCGTACCCCGGCGCGCATCTGGCGTTTGTCGACGATGGCTCCGCCCTTAAGATAGTCCTCGCCGTAGAGAATGATCTCCCCGCCATCAAGGCTTTCGAGGGCGTTGATGGTGCGGATCAGGGTGGTTTTGCCGGAGCCGGACGGGCCGATGATGCTGATCACCTCCCCGTTCTCCACCTGCAGATCGATGCCTTTCAGCACCTCATGCTGCCCCCAGGATTTGCGAATGCCCCGCAGATCGAGCGCTGGCGGCGCGCCGTTGACGGCCGGCGTTTTGATCTCTTCCGTCAGCGCCGGCAGGCTCTGGCGCAGCGCCTGGCATTCCGCCTCGCTGAGGGTTTGCGGACGCTTACGCTGAATATCGAGACGATTTTCCAGCGCCCGGAACAGCCAGGTGAAGACGGTAACCACCATCACGTAGTACACCGCTACCGCCAGCAGGGTCTCCATCACAAGGAAATTCTGCGCATACAAGCGCTGGCCGGTGAGCAGCAGCTCGGGTAAGGAGACCACCGACAGAATCGAGCTCAGCTTAATGATGGTGATGTATTCATTGATCAGCGTCGGCAGCGAGATGCGAAACGCCTGAGGGATCACGATCAGCCGCTGGATGCCGATAAAGCTGAAGCTCAGCGCATGGCCTGCCTCGCTCTGCCCCTTGGCCACCGACAGCAGCCCGCCGCGGTGGATCTCCGCCATATAGGCCGCCTCGGTGACGGTCATCGACACCAGCCCGGCGATAAACGGCACCCCGAGCAGCGGCTGGGTCACCGGAAACAGCTGCGGCAGGTTGTAGACAAACACCAGCAGCACCATCAGCGGCACGCTGCGAAAAAACCAGATATAGAGTTCGACGGGGATCTTGACCCAGCGCGGCGCCGAGAGCTTCGCGCAGGCTAACAGAAAACCGACCACCAGGCCGATCCCCCAGGACAAGGTGCTGATTACGATGACAGTCACGCACGCCTGCCAGAATGCCCCAATGCTAAACAATGAAAAAAAGTATCCCCAATCGAACGCCATACTGACTCCTGTTGCGCAGTGCTTATTGTTTTAATCGATGCTTTCTAAGTTGTATTTTTTGATCAACGCGGCATATTGGCCGTTGGCCTTCAGCGTGGCCAGGGTGGCCTTGATCGCCTCCGCCAGCTCGGTGTTGCCTTTGGCGACGTAGATCCCCAGCGGCAGCGGGTAGACCAGGCGCGTAGAGCTTATCGCCAGGCGGCCGCGGCTCTTGTCGACAATGATCTGCGCCGCCGGGGCAATCTCAAGCTGGGCGCCGATGTTCTTCGACAGCAGCGCCTGGGAGGCTTCCGGCGCCGTCGGGAACTCCTGAATGGTGATGGCCGGTTTGCCGTTTTTCAGGCACCACTCGTCGGAGTGTTTTTTCAGGCTGGTCACCCAGGTGGTGCCCGCCTGCAGACCGACCTTCACGCCGCACAGCTCATCTTCGGTTTTCGGCTGCACCGCGCCGCCCTTCAGGGCGATGATCGACGCGCCGGAGAGGGCGTAAGGGATGGCGTCGGCCTGTTTCTGGCGCTCCGGCGTCACGTACATCCCGGAGATCACCGCGTCATATTTCTTGCCGATGCCGAGGATCAGGCTGGTGAACTTGGTGTCGATCAGCTGCGGTTTGGCCTGCAGATGTTGGGCGATCAGCGCGGCAAACTCCGGGTCGAGACCGACGATATTGTTATTGCTGTCATAGGACTCAAACGGCGGGTAGGTGACCTCCATCCCCACCTTAAAGACGCCCTCGGTCAGCAGTTCCGCCGCCTGGGTGACAGGGGAAAAACAGGCGCTGACGGCGAGGGTAAGCGCGACACGGCGCGAGATTTTTTTCAGGGTGCTAGTCATCATGGTTCCTCACGGGTAGTTAGGGGTTTTTTTGCTGAGCCTGTTTTTTCAAATGGCCAAACGTATTGGTGCCGCGCGCGCGCTCCGGTAGCTGAAGTTCACCGCGATTGACCTTTTCGCGCAGGTAGCGATAGGTTTGCAGGGCCTGGCTCCACATATGCTCCCCGATGCTGAGCTCCTGATATTCACCGGCTTCGCCGGCGGCGAGAAAAGTCGGCAGCGGACGGATCAGCGTGTGGTAATCGCAGGCGAAAAACAGCGGGAAGGAGTACCGCTCCTGCGGCACTTTGCGCACCCGGTGGGCTGTAGCAACAAATGTGCCAGCGCTGAGCACTTCCAGCATGTCGCCGATATTGATCACGAACGCCTCTTCTCCGGCGGCGTTCTTGACGGGAGGTGCATCGATCCACACGCTTTCTTCATTGAGAACCTCAAGGCCGGGCTGGTCGGCGAGCAGCAGGGTGAAGCACTCATAGTCGGTGTGTGCACCAATTCCGGGAACATCTTCGACGCTGGCGTCGAACGGGTAATGGATCAGCCGCAGCTTAGCCGGCGGGCAGGTCACCATCGGTTTGAAATACCCTTCCGGCAGGCCGAGCGCGAGGGCGAAAGCGTCGAACAGACGGTGGCCGAGGGCGAAAACCGCGTCGTAGTAGGCCAGCACCCGCGCGCGGAAATCCGGCAGATCGGGCCACTCGTTGGCGCCGATCAGCGGCGTACCGGCGAGCACCAGCGGATGGTCATCCGCTGCCTGGAAGCCGATATCGAAAGCCTCTTTATGGTCCGGCTTGCCGGAGCCGTAGATCTCTTCTCCTTCCGGAACGTAGCCCTTATGGCTTTTGGAGTGGCCGATGTAATAGTTCATCTTCTCCTCCATCGGCAGGGCGAAGATCTGCTTCGCCGCCTCGCGGACGCCGGCGATCAGTGCCGGGTCGATGCCGTGGCCGGTGATGTAGAAAAAGCCCACCTCGCGCGCCGCGCGGCCGATGGCGTCGGCCACCGCCTGACGCCTGGCGAGGTCATCGCCGGCCAGATCGCGGATATCGATGGTCGGGAGTTCAGTAAAAGCGTGCTTCACGGCGGTCATGGCTGCGGTTCCTGTTCAGTGAGCGTTAAAAACTGCTGAAAGTGGGCCTGCTGGCGCGTGGCCATCCAGGCGTTGAGCGACCAGAGATCGGCCACCGGAACGTTGGTGAACGGCAGATGGTGCAGATAGCCGTCGGCGCCAAACTCCGGGGTCAGCGTGGTCTGCGGGTAGCCGCGCTGGCGCTGCGAACGCCAGATTTGCTGCCAGAAGCGCTCGGCAAAGGCCAGCGCCGGCTGATACTCAGGCGCCGCCGGGTGCGGCACCTGCGGCCCCTGGTCGTAGCCCACCCGGGCCTGCACGTGATGCACGCGGTCGATAAAGGCGCTGAAGTCATCGCTGGGGTCATCCAGCAGGCGCTCGCTGACCACCACCCAGTGGCTGATGTCGGCGGTAAAGCGCAGCTGGGGGAGCTGCTGAATGATCTCCAGGGTGAGCCACGGGCTGTACAGCGAGGTGGCGCGATGGGTTTCAAAGCTGCAGGTCAAACCAAACCCGGCGGCCAGCTCGTGCGCCTTGCCGAGAAAATCGACTTGCTGCGCAAGCGGCCAGCGATCGTTGCCCGCCAGCAAATTGACAAAGCGCGGGTTGAGGCCGCTGGCCTCGGCGAAGCGGGACTGCAGGCGCGCCAGATGCTGCTCGGGCGTTTCATGCTGGGCGGGGAGCACCCCGCCGCCGCTGAAAAGAATGGCGATATACTCCAGCCCCGACGCCTGCAGGTGGTCGGCGAGCTGCCGCCGCTCGGCCACCGTTAACGGCACGCGGGCTTCGATACCGCAGCAGCCGACACGCTGCAGTTCATCCAGCGTTTGCGGCCAGGGGGTCGTCACTCCCCAGAGGGTGCGAAAGCATTTCAGCTCCATGGCGGCTTCCTCAGGCGTACTTCACGCCGGGCAGGACGCAGAGCATCTCGTACAGCAGGTTGGCCGCCAGCTGGGAGGTATTACCGCTCACGTCGTAGGGGGGCGAGACCTCGACCAGATCGGCGCCAATCAGATTCAGGCCGCGGCAGCCGCGGACGATCTCCAGCGCCTGAATGGAGGTCAGACCGCCAACTTCCGGCGTCCCGGTTCCCGGAGCCCAGATGGGATCGAGGCTATCGATATCAAAGCTGAGATACACCGGCCCGTTGCCCATCTGCTGGCGGACTTCGGCCATCAGCGGCGCCAGCGAGGTATGCCAGCACTGCTCCGCCTGCACCAGGCGAAAGCCCTGGTCAACGCCCCACTGGAAGTCGCCGGCGGCATAGCCCTGGGCGCGCTGACCAATCTGCACCACCCGTTTGAGGTCAAGCAGTCCCTCCTCAACGGCGCGGCGGAAGGTGGTGCCGTGGGCGATTTTCTCTCCGAACATCTCATCATTGGTGTCGGTATGGGCGTCGACGTGGATGAGCCCCACCGGACCATGTTTTTTGGTCAGCGCCCGCAGGATCGGCAGGGTAATGGTGTGGTCCCCGCCGAGGGTTAGCGGGATCAGCGGATAACTATTCAAACCAGTGTAGTAATCTTCGATAATTTGCACCGATTTGAGCAGGCTGTAGGTATTGATCGGCACATCGCCGATATCAGCCACCGACAGCGAGTCGAACGGCGCGGCGCCGGTCGCCATATTGTACGGACGGATCATCACCGATTCGGCGCGAATATAGCGTGGTCCGTAGCGCGTGCCCGAGCGCTGCGAGGTGCCGATATCCAGCGGAATGCCGACAAACGCCGCGTCAAGTCCCTGTAAATCTTCAATAAACGGCAGGCGCATCATTGTGGCGCGGCCGGCGAAGCGTGGCATCTCATTGCCACCCTGCGGTTGGTGAAAGAGGTTATCCATGTCTGCTCCTGAATCTGACGGATGAAACGTAACAGGAGAGATAGTGCGCAACCCGCGCTGGACTTTACATCGTCTGGCGTAAATACTCAGTTCATTTATTGGTGAACTAAATACGATGCATCACGACGCCAGCCTCAATATTCGCCAGCTGCAGGTTTTCGAGGCGGTGGCCCGCCTGGAGAGCTACAGCCGGGCCCAGCAGGAGCTGGGTATTTCGGTCTCCGCCATCAGCAATGCGATGTCGCAGCTGGAGGGACAGCTCGGCTTCACCCTCTGCCAGCGCGGGCGCGGCGGCTTTTCTCTGACCGAGAAAGGTCAGCAGTTTTTACAGCAGGCGATCCGCGTACTGAGCGAACTCAATGAGCTGGAGCGGCAGTCGGCGCTGCTCAAAGGGGAGCACAGCGGCACCCTGTGCATCTCGACGCTCGACTCCATCGAGACCGAAACGGCGCTCTCGCTGCCGGTGGTTCTGCGCAGCTTCAGCGACAAATTTCCCCATGTGCATATCAAACTGATTATCCGCACCCCGGCGGAGCAACTGAACGGCGTGCTGAACAACCATATCGACCTGGCCATCGGCAGCTACAACTCGCAGGTGCATAACATCATCAGCGAGCCGCTGTACCGTGAACAGCACTGGCTCTACTGCAGCGATCTGCACCCGATGTTCTTCAGCCGCCAGCTCGATAAAGAGCAGATCAGCCAGTGCCCACTGGTGACCCGCAGCTACTGGAACACCAGCGATCTCCGCCGTCGGGGCTTCAGCAAAGGGAGCGCTACCGTCGAGACCGTCGACGCCCAGCTGCTGCTGATCCTCTCGGGGAAATATATTGGCTATCTGCCGGAGCATTACGCCTGGCCGTGGATCAAAGAGAACCGCCTGCGGGTGCTGCTGCCCAACGAGTTTGGCTTTCAGTCGCCGTTCTCGGCCATCTGTAAGCGCGGGCGCAGCAATGAGCCCTACCTGAAAGCGTTCCGCGACCTGCTGAAGAAAAATACGGTAGCGCGGCCGAAGTGGAATTACTGAGTGGGGTAGGGGCTTCCCTCCGCCGGGGTGGTGGCTCTGGCGCTCAGCGCGCAGCCCGGCGGGGGAGTTTTCCCTGTTCAAAAAACGAACGGCTGCCGGTAGCCCGCCCGGGCTGCGGCTGCCAGGCAACTGCCTCCAGGTTATCCACAGGGTTAGGCGCCGCTGGTGTGGACAGGTCGCGGGGCGACAGGGCGCGGCTAGCGGAACAAAGGATGGCGTTTGCGTTAAATAAAACGGTACGAAGGGGAATCTGTGTTTGCCCCGCCTTTGCCCGTGAAATCAGAAAATTTACTTCGCAGGCTAACCGCAGATTGCTTCAAAAAAATTCCCGTATTTGTTATATTGTTGTTCATTGATTATTCACCTCTGCGGTGCCAAAAAGAACAAGATTCACCGCAACCCAGGACACTGCCATGTTAGATTACCGCTTCCCGACAGCTTTGCAGATGGTTCTCAGCGTAGCAATGGCGGAGCAGATGGGTGAACGTTCGACGAGTGCGATTCTGGCCTACGGCCTGGAAGCGAACCCGAGCTTTATCCGTAAACTAATGGTTCCGCTAACTCGTGACGGCATTATCGTCTCCACGCTTGGCCGCAACGGCTCAATTCATCTTGGCCGTCCGGCGGACAAGATCACCCTGCGTGATATCTATCTTTCGGTTATCGAAGATAAAAAACTGTGGGCGTCGCGTCCTGACGTCCCGGCCCGCTGCGTGGTCAGCGCCAACGCCTGCTGGTACTTCAAATCGGTTGCCGATGAAGCAGAGCAGGCTTCGTTAAACGTCCTCGCTCGCCATACCGTGGCCAGCGCGCTGGAGGCGGTCAAAAACGCCGATACCAGCGGCTGCGACCCGGTGCCGGAAATGATCGCCCGCTTTAAAAAAGCGCATTAATCATTTTCTGGTGACGAAAAAAAAAAAA
>NZ_GL882858.1:28104-35793 GCF_000195655.1 Klebsiella sp. MS 92-3 | reverse complement strand
TCCTCCTGGACCGGCTTCCTGCGGGTCACCAGTTTCCGTAGCGTCACGTAAAACACCGGCGTCAGGAACAGACCGAAGAGCGTCACGCCCAGCATCCCGGAGAACACCGTGATCCCGGTGACGCCGCGGACTTCCGCCCCCGCGCCGTGGCCGAGGATCAGCGGAATGGTCCCGGCGATAAAGGCGATGGAGGTCATCACGATCGGGCGCAGACGCAGGCGGCATGCCTCCAGCGCCGCTTCCATGATGCCTTTCCCCTGGATCTCCAGCTCGCGGGCAAACTCGACGATCAGAATGGCGTTTTTACAGGCCAGGCCCATCAGGACCACCAGACCCACCTGCACGAAGACGTTGTTATCGCCCCCGGTCAGCCAGACGCCAAACAGCGCGGAGAGCATCGTCATCGGTACGATAAGGATCACCGCCAGCGGCAGGGTCCAGCTTTCATACAGCGCGGCCAGCACGAGGAACGCCAGCAGCACCGCCACCGGGAAGACGATCAGCGCCGTGTTGCCCTGGGTGGCCTGCTGGAAGCTGAGATCCGTCCACTCAATATTCATCCCATTCGGCAGGATCTGCTTCGACAGCTCCTCCAGATGCGTCATCGCCTGCGAAGAAGAGAGGACCCGCGGATCGGCATCGCCAATCAGGTCCGCCGCCGGATAACCGTTGTAGCGGATCACCGGATCCGGCCCGTAGGTGGTACTGATATTCACCATACTGCCGATCGGCACCATTTCGCCCTGATTATTGCGGGTGCGCAGATTGGCGATATCCTCCACGCTCTCGCGGTATGGCCCATCGGCCTGGGCCATCACGCGCCAGGTACGCCCGAACTGGTTAAAGTCATTGACATAAGACGAGCCGAGATAGGTCTGCAGCGTACCGAATAGCTCGGTTAGCGATACCCCCTGCGCTTTCGCCTTATCGCGATCGACCTGCACGTCCAGCTGCGGCACGTTAGCCTGGTAAGTCGAGATCGGGAAGTGCATCCCCGGCGTTTGCATAATCGCCCCGGACATCGCATTCACCGCGCTTTGCAGCGCGCCATAGCCCAGCCCTCCGCGATCCTGGATGTACAGGGAGTAGCCGGAACCCTGACCCAGTCCTAAAATCGGCGGCGGCAGGATGGAGAAGCCAAAGCCCTGCTGGATTTGCGCGATTTTGGCGTTGATCTCCGCGTTAATTTCCGCCGCCGTATGTTTGCGCTGGTCGAACGGTTTCAGGCCAAAAAAGACCGTCCCGGTATTCGGCGTGTTGGTGAACTGCAGCGCGTTAAGCCCCGGGAAAGCGACCGCATAGTCGACCCCTTCGGTATTCATCCCGATCTCGCTCATTTTGCGGATCACCGCGTCGGTGCGCGCCAGCGACGACCCTTCCGGCATCTTCACGCCGCCAATGAGATACAGCTTATCCTGGGTGGGAATAAACCCGCCGGGGACGACTTTAAACATCACCCCAGCGGCGCAGAGCAGCAGCAGATACACCGCAAACACCGCGCCACGGCGTCCGAGGGTTTTGCTCACCAGCCCCTGATAGCCGTTCGAGCTGCGCAGGAAAAAGCGGTTAAACGGACGGAAAATCCAGCCAAACAGACGATCGATCAGCCGGGTAGGGAGGTCTTTCTTCGCGCCGTGAGGCTTTAACAGCAGGGCCGCCAGCGCCGGGGAGAGCGTCAGCGAGTTGATGGCCGAGATCACCGTCGAGATGGCGATGGTCACCGCGAACTGTTTGTAGAACTGGCCGGTGACCCCGGAGAGAAACGCCATCGGCACGAACACCGCACACAGCACCAGCGCAATGGCGATAATCGGCCCGGAGACCTCACGCATCGCCTGATGCGCCGCGGCAAGCGGCGCAAGCCCCTCTTCGATATTACGCTCGACGTTCTCCACCACCACGATGGCGTCGTCCACCACGATACCGATAGCCAGTACCAGCCCGAACAGGCTCAGGGTATTCAACGAGAAGCCCAGCAGATAGAGAATGCTGAAGGTACCCACCACCGATACCGGCACGGCGATCAATGGGATAATCGACGCGCGCCAGGTCTGCAGGAACAGGATCCCCCCCAGCCCCACCAGCACTACCGCCTCCAGCAGCGTCTGCACCACCGCGCGGATGGAGTCGCGCACGAAAACCGTCGGGTCGTACGGCGCTGCCCATTGCATATCTTCCGGGAAGCGGGTGGCCAGTTCAGCCATTTTGGCGCGTACCGCGTTCGACAGATCGATGGCGTTAGCCCCCGGCGACTGGAAGATACCGATCCCGACCGCATCCTTATTGTTGAGCTGGGAACGCAGCGCATAGCTGCCGGAACCCATCTCGATGCGCGCCACGTCGCGCAGGCGGACCAGCGAGCCGTCCTGCGCCGTTTTCAGAATGATATTACCAAACTCTTCTTCGGTATGCAGACGGCCCTGGGCGTTAATGGAGATCAGGAAATCGCTCTCCTGCGGCAGCGGCTCGGCGCCAAGCTGTCCGGCAGACACCTGGACGTTTTGCTCCTGCATCGCCGTCACCACATCCGAGGCCGTCAGACCGCGGGCCGCGACCTTATTGGGATCCAGCCAGACGCGCATCGCATATTCACCGGAGCCAAAAATCTGGATCTGGCCGACGCCGGGCAGGCGCGCCAGCTCATCCTTCACTTTCAGCGTGGCGTAGTTGCGCATATACAGCGAGTCGTACTTACCGTTTGGCGAAAACAGATGCACCACCAGGGTCAGCGTCGGAGACTGCTTCTGGGTGGTGATCCCCAGACGGCGTACATCCTCCGGCAGACGCGCTTCGGCCTGCGCGACGCGGTTCTGCACCTGAACCTGCGCCTGATCCGGGTCGGTACCCGGGCGGAAGGTGACGGTGGTGACCAGCACGCCGTCGGAGCCGGCGACCGATTTCATGTACATCATGTTTTCAACGCCGTTGATCGCTTCCTCCAGCGGCGTCGCCACGGTCTCGGCAATCACTTTCGGGTTGGCGCCGGGATACTCCGCGCGCACCTGGACGCTCGGCGGGACGACATCCGGATATTCGCTCACCGGCAGCAGTGGGATAGCGATTAACCCGGTGATAAAAATTAAAATCGACAGCACCGCGGCGAAAATCGGCCTGTCGATAAAAAAGCGGGAAAAGTCCATGTCTTGGATTCTCTGATTAGGGATCAGTTAAGGGTGGCGCTGGAGGTCATGGCAACGGTTTTGGCGTTAACCGGCATACCCGGCATAAACACTTTTTGTAAGCCGTCGACGATGACGCTATCACCAGGATTCAACCCCTTCTGAACGATGCGTAAACCGTCTGTCAGCCGCCCTGGGGTAATGTCGCGGCGCTGTGCTTTACCATCTTTATCAACGATATAGACGTATTTACGATCCTGATCGGTCAGTACCGCTTTGTCGTCGATAAGCGTGGCTTTGAACTCTGCGCTGCCCGGCAGACGCACGCGGGCAAACAGCCCTGGCGTGAACAGACGCTGCGAGTTATCCAGCAGCGCACGCATGCGGATGGTGCCGGTACTCGGCGTTAACTGATTATCGAGAAAATCCACTTTGCCCTGGTGGGGGTAACCCTCCTCGCCAACCAGGCCAATCTCCACCGGGAGCGCCTGATTATCGCTGGACGCGCCTTGCCCGCGGCGGGCGAGGTTTTGATAGTGGAGGTAGGTTGACTCGTCGACGTCAAAGTAGACGTACACCGTCTTCTGCGAGACCAGGGTGGTGAGCACGCTGGCGGTGTCGCCCGCGGTGACCAGGTTACCGCTGGTGATCAGCGCCCGGCTGGCGCGGCCGTCAATAGGGGCGGTCACTTTGGTGAAGTCGAGGTTAAGCTGCGCGGCATCCACCGCCGCCTGCGCGGCGCGAATGTCGGCCTGCGCCTGAACCGCGGCTGACCGGCGCTGCTCCCACTCTTCACGGGAGACGAGGTTGGTATGGACTAATTTATCGGTGCGGTTCGCCTCGCTTTGCGCCAGGCTGGCCTGCGTTTTGGCTCTTGCCAACGCCGCCTGCGCCTGCTCCAGCGCGGCGCGATAGGTTCTGTCATCTATCGTGAACAGCACCTGGCCCTTTTTCACCTCCTGGCCGTCGGTGTAATTCACTTTATCAATGTATCCCGAGACGCGAGGGCGAAGCTGAACGCTCTCCACCGCTTCAATGCGACCGTTAAAACTATCCCACTGACTGATCGACTTCACCAGCACCTTAGCGGCGCTGACCGTCGGGGCGGGAGGCGCAGCATTCTGCGCGACGCTGTCGTCGCAGCCGACGAGCAGAAAGGAGAGCATCATCGCGCCGAGCGCGGTCAGGTGAATGTTTCCCCAGGTTTTTTGCAGGCTCATTATTTTTATTCCGGTAAATGTAGCCGCCGGGCAAGACGCAGCGTGAGAAGCCGCGCCACTTCCTTTGTCCGGGCTGGCTTAAGGCCATTTGTGTCGATCATCGCCACAAAACTGTAACAATTTCGAATACACTATCGCGGCGATTGTAGGAAGGCGCTTAACTAAGTGCAAGAATAATTGTTGCACTTTATGTGCGGTCCAGGGGGGGATAAAAAACCGCGATCCCGGCGTGGATTTAAGTGTAACAATAAAACTTGCATTTTGTGTAAAAACAGGCCACCTTTAAATGCAACTGACAAAGATGCTTTTAACCGGCCGCGAGGGGGTAACATGATGAACACTGGCGCCATCATTCAGGATCTGATCGACTGGATCGACAACCATCTTGATAGCCGTCTGGATATTGACACCGTTGCCCGACGAGCCGGCTATTCGAAGTGGCACCTGCAGCGGATCTTCAAAGAACATACCGGGCAGCCCCTCGGAGAATATATTCGGGCGCAAAAGCTGCAAAAGTCGATCGAACGCTTAGCCCACAGCAACGAGCCGATCCTGAACGTGGCGATTGCCCTCGGCTTTGACTCCCAGCAGTCCTTCAACCGCAGCTTCAAGCGCCAGTACGGCCAGGCGCCCGGCGTCTGGCGCCGGAGTATCAGCCGCTCTGCTGCGCAGACATCTCGTCAGCGATCCGCATGACCGGGGAGGGTCAGTCCTGACCCGGCCCATGTTCGAATTTGCTGCCTTTGCCGATGGCATAGAACTGCCCGCCTGCGACATAGTGAACGGTCCGTAGCTCGTCCGGCGCATCATCAAAAATCCAGTGTCCGTTGCGGAATACCCGGTCATCGCTCCAGGCGGCGACGATATCGCCCATAAACAGATTGTGTTGCTGCTGAATGTCCGGGTATGGCATCACTTTGCACACCAGCCAGCCCGCACAGCCTGCCACAAGAGGAAGATCAAATTCCGGCTGATAAAAGAAGGGGATGGTGTCATTTTTATCCGGCGCGTCGGCATAGCTGCGCCCGCCAGCGTAGAGGACGGTTGCCATCTGGCTGACTACGGGGATCTGCACCACGAAATAGCCGCTCTTTTCCACCAGCTGACGAGTGAAAGCCTGGGTGCCAATATAGGCCACCACTTTTCGCTCGCCTGCCAGCCCAACCCAGGCGGCTGACATGACATTTTCGACGCCATCATATTTTGCGGAAATCATGGTGGTGGACCCGACCTGCAATAAACGATAGGCCTTACTTATTTCGACAGGCTGAACGGACATGGTTTTTCCTTTGTGCATGCTATTTAACGTAATGATTATTTGGATATTTATTGAGGGCATGTTCATTTTCGGGCCCTCTTTCGTAATCCACCGTGCAACGATACGCCAGGCGATTAAGCGTAAAAAGGTGCGTAAATTGTTTTCATTATTCATAATCCACGAATAATCATGCCGTCTGTCGGTAAGCTGCTCGCTACAGGAGAGAAAGAAGGTGGATCGTATTCAGGCTATGCAGATGTTTATGCGCGTCGCGGAGGCAGGAAGCTTCGTGCGTGCCGCGGAAACCCTTTCCCTGCCGGCCTCCACTGTCACCAGTACCATTAAAAACCTTGAGAAATACCTGAAGGTGCGGCTGCTGAACCGGACCACAAGGCGGGTGAGCCTTACCCCGGAAGGGATGCAGTATCTGGCGCAGTGCCGGGAAATTCTCGCCCTCATCGAACATAGTGAATCCACCCTGAGCGAGTCTGTCGCGCGGCCTCAGGGGCGCCTGCGGGTTGATATGCCCGCGGGCATCGCGCATTTCATCGTCATGCCGCATCTGCCGGACTTTTACCGGCGCTATCCCGATATCTACCTGATGATCGGCGTCAGCGATCGCCAGGTCGATCTCATTCAGGAAGGCGTCGACTGCGTGATACGAACGGGAGAGCTGAACAACTCCAGCCTGGTGGCCCGCCCTCTGGGCCGCTTTCGCTGGGTCACCTGCGCGTCACCGGACTATCTTCGGGAATATGGCGTGCCGCCGTCACCGGAGGCGCTCTCTCAGCACCGGGCTGTGCATTATTTCTCCGGTCAGGCGAGGCGGGCCGATGAGTTCCGCTTCGTTCGCCATGGCGAGACCTTTTCTGTACCCGTCAGCGGCAACGCCGCGGTGAATGAAACGGGGCTCTATATAAAAATGTGCCTGGCAGGATTTGGGCTGGCGCAGCTGGCGGAGAATATCGTTGCTGACCACCTGCAGGAGGGGAGACTGGTGGAAGTGCTGACGGACTGGCAGCCGCCCCCGGTACCCGTCACATTGCTCTATCCGCACCAGCGCTTTCTCTCTCCCGCCGTGCGGGCGTTTGCTGAGTGGATGAGCGAGGTGGTTTGAGGGGAGTATTGCTTGCATTTAGCGCTTCGCGATGGAGGGCTGGGTTCCAGCAGAAATATCTGGTCTGCTGATGAATCACTCGATATTCTGTAATGCTTTGTCTTTTTTGTGAACAGGAAAAAGTATGCTTAATACGCTACCCGATTTACACAGAAGTTTTGCAGAGCAACTGAAGCTTAAATTACAGTCTGATTCGCGGATCCACTCCCTTCTCGCCGGCGGCTCGTTTATCCATGGCGGGTTTGATCAATACTCCGATCTGGATTTCGTGGTGGTGATCGACCCTCTCTATTATGACGAAATCATGGCTCAGCGTATGGCGTTCGCCGGAACGCTCGGCCATCTGCTACATGCTTTCACCGGGGAACACGTCGGTGAGCCTCGCCTGCTGATCTGCCTGTTTGGCCCGGAACTTCTGCATGTCGATCTGAAATTTATCACCCTGGACATGCTTACTCAGCGCGTTGAGGAGCCTGCCGTGCTATTTACCCGTGATAACGATGCTCTCGAGCGACAGCTGGCAAAATTTAGCGCTCACTGGCCGGATATGACGCCGGAGTGGTTTGAGTCCCGGGCCTGGATCTGGCTGCATTATGCCGTGGTTAAACTGGGCAGGGGGGAACTCTTCGAAGCGCTGGGGATGCTGTCTTTCTTCCGGGAACAAGTGCTGGGACCGATGCTGTTTCGTCGCGCCAATCTACCGCAACGCGGCGTTCGTCGAATAGAAGCCCTCGGCATTGATCCCGATGGCCTTCTGACTTCCACTCTGGCAACACACGATCGTCACTCCGTCGGGATTGCCATTCGAAGGGCTGCTGACGCTTATGTCAACCTGCGGGCTGATGCGCTGCCTGACAATATCGCAGACGATGCGGCGCGTCGGGCGGTCCTTGCCATGCTGGACGCGTATTCTCACAAGGGGTAAATCTATCCCTCCCCCCCCGCGGGGGGGGCGGGCGGGGGGGGGGGGGGGGG
>NZ_GL882858.1:27311-28056 GCF_000195655.1 Klebsiella sp. MS 92-3 | reverse complement strand
GGGGGGGGGGGGGGGGGGGGGGGGGGGTGAAAGGTGTCGTTGGTGGTCTAATTCTGAGAGGGATGGGTTGCCGGGTAATTGGTAACGCGAAAACAACAGAGCTTTTCGTTTGGTCTATCAATGGGCCTAAAAGGTGCGGATTTAATGAGTTCTCTTCGGACGTCGTGGGGCAAATTGAGGGCACAAAAAAGCCCGCAGGGCTTGCGCCGTGCGGGCTTTCAGGACTTCATCGGATGACTCTGGTAATCACCGATGGAGAATTTTGGTGGAGCTGGCGGGAGTTGAACCCGCGTCCGAAATTCCTACATCCTCGGCACTACATGCTTAGTCAGTCTTTACATTCGCTTGCCAGCTGCGGACAGACACGCCACTAACAAACTAGCCTGATTAGATTTAACGCTTCAACCCCAGGCAGGGCATCCACGCGATCTCTTTTGGGTTTGACCTCTCTTTGATCCCCGTCTTAAGAGCGGAAGCTAGGGAGAGAGGGCTCAGAGCAGGTTATTAAGCTGCTAAAGCGTAGTTTTCGTCGTTTGCGACTATTTTTTGCGGCTTTTTACGAGGCCAACCGCCCCTCGGCATGCACCTTGGGTTTCGCAAATCCCGTCGAATCCAGAATCAGCCCCAATGTGTAGGTCAAGTATAACAGATTTGTGAATGTCGTTACCAGCCCCATCACGCAGGATTATTTCAGCAGGGTGGACGAAAAATCAGCATCAACAAGGATATAGCGTAAGGGCCAGCG
>NZ_GL882858.1:21874-27187 GCF_000195655.1 Klebsiella sp. MS 92-3 | reverse complement strand
CGAGAGCTGGCCCTCGGGGAGGGGAAATTAACGTCCGGCGTGCTTCATAATACGCGCCTTGTCCAGCGCCCATTCACGATCTTTCAGGTCGGTACGCTTGTCGTGCTGTTTCTTACCTTTGGCGACGCCGATTTTCACTTTGCACCAGGCGTTCTTCCAGTACAGCGACAGGGCGACGACGGTGTAACCTTCGCGGTTAATGCGGCCGTACAGCGTGTCCAGCTCACGCTGGTTGAGCAGCAGCTTACGGGTGCGCGTCGGGTCGCAGACATAGTGGGTGGAAGCCACGGCCATAGGCGTAAAGTTGGCGCCGAACAGGAAGGCTTCGCCATCCTTCAGGATGACATAGCTATCGCCGATGTTGGCTTTGCCTGCACGCAGGGATTTGACCTCCCAGCCCTGCAGGGCGAGACCAGCCTCGTATTCATCTTCGATAAAGTATTCGTGACGGGCGCGTTTATTCAGCGCAATGGTGGCTGATCCAGGTTTGTGGGCTTTTTTCTTAGTCATAATGTCCTGAAGTCATCGTCTTATACACAGTTACCTCGATCGCATCCTGCGAGGTGTACTGCGCATCTTAGCACGAGTTGCGGCACAGCGTTTTTTTTAGCAGCAGATAAATGATATTATTTGCACTGTGTTTAAATGTGGAACCTGCTATGCCTCAGATTAGCCGTACTGCGCTGGTGCCTTTCAGCGCGGAACAGATGTATCAACTGGTAAACGATGTGAAGTCCTATCCTGATTTTCTGCCAGGCTGCACCGGTAGCCGCGTGCTGGAATTGGGGCCGACGCAAATGACGGCGGCGGTTGATGTGTCCAAAGCCGGCATCAGTAAGACCTTCACCACACGCAATACACTGACCAGCAACCAGAGCATTTTGATGAGCCTGGTGGATGGCCCGTTCAAGAAGCTGATTGGCGGCTGGAAGTTTATTCCGCTGAGCCCCGAGGCCTGCAAAATCGAATTCCATCTCGATTTCGAGTTTACCAATAAACTGATTGAGATGGCTTTTGGCCGGATCTTCAAAGAGCTGGCCGCTAACATGGTGCAGGCGTTCACTTCGCGCGCCAAAGAGGTTTACAGTGCCGGCTAATATTCGTGTTGAAGTCGCCTACGCGCTGCCTGAAAAGCAGTATCTGCAGCGGGTCACCCTGGACGAGGGGGCGACGGTCGAGCAGGCGATTATCGCCAGCGGTCTGCTGGCGCTGCGTGATGACATCGATCTGGCGAAAAACAAGCTGGGTATCTACAGTCGTCCGGTAAAGCTGCATGACGAAGTTCACGACGGCGACCGGGTGGAAATCTATCGTCCGCTGATCGCAGACCCGAAAGAGCTGCGTCGCCAGCGGGCAGAGAAAAGCGCCGCAAAGTAACCTGCAGCAGACCGACTATCAGCCATAAAAAAAGCGCTCATCGAGCGCTTTTTGCTTTTCCGGGCCTTACTGACTGGTCAGCGCAGGCTTGTTATCAATGTTAGTCAACACACCGCCGCTGTTGAAGGTCAGGGTTAGGGTCTGCTGAGTCACTTTCTGGTGGCCCGGCTCCTGACGGAAGACATAGAACCAGGTATTGGTGCCGAACGGATCCGTCATCATTGGCGTCCCCAGAGCATAAGCTACCTGCTGTTGCGTCATACCGACACGAATTTTTGCTACATCGTTTGGTGCCAGATAGTTACCCTGGTTGATGTCAGGACGGTAAACCACTCGTTCCAGAGTGGAACAGCCTGCGGTCAACATAAGAAGAACCGCTGCGGCAGCAGTCAGCGTTTTACAGCGCATAGTGATTTGATTCCTTTTTGGGCCCGAGCAGTACGTGGCTCATCTGTAATATGCCGATAATAATAGACCTTCGCGCCGTTGGAAACCTCCGGCTGCAGGTCAGCAGGCAATTTGCTGTTCACTATGACCCTGTGAAAATCAAAAAGTTTACGCCGCAAGCAACTCTTTCGCGTTCGCCAGGGTGTTGCGCGTGACTTCGCTGCCGCCCAGCAGACGGGCCAGCTCCTGCAAGCGAGCACGTTTATCCAGCGGCTGCATATGGGTTTCGGTCATCTCGCCATCGGTCTCTTTGCAGACAAAGAAATGATGGTGGCCGCAGCCTGCGACCTGCGGCAGGTGGGTCACGCACATCACCTGCGTGGACTCGCCCAGCTGGCGCAGCAGCTTGCCGACCACGGCGGCGGTGGGGCCGCTGATACCGACGTCCACTTCGTCGAAAATCAGCGCCGGGGTTTCCATTTTACGCGCGGTGATCACCTGAATCGCCAGCGCAATGCGCGACAGTTCGCCCCCGGAGGCCACTTTGGCGATTGGCTGCAGCGGCTGACCTGGGTTAGTGGTGACGCGGAACTCAATATGGTCGGCGCCGTCGGCGGTGAGATGGCGTTCATCGAACGCGACCTCAATCGCGAAGACCCCGTGCGGCATCGAAAGTGAGTGCATACTCTCAGTGATAAGCTGGGTCAGCTCGTCGGCGCTGGCCTGGCGCAGGGCATGCAGCTGGCGCGCGGTCTCCAGCGCCAGCTGATGATGTTCTACCACCTGCTGGCTGAGGGATTCCAGCGAGCCGGCGCTGTCGTCCAGCAGGCGCTGCTCTTCCAGCATCGCCTGATAAACCGCCGGCAGCTCTTCCGGCATCACCTGATGTTTACGCGCCAGCGCGATTTGTCGGGAAATCCGTTGCTCAAGTTCAAACAGACGGTTCGGATCGAGATCCAGACGGTCATGGTAGTGGCGCAACTCGTCGCTGGCCTCGCTGAGCTGAATGGCCGCCTCTTCCAGCATATCCAGGACGCCGGAAAGCTTGCTGTCCATGCCCACCAGCTCGCTGACCAGCTGCTTCGCGGTATAAAGCTGGCTCTGCAGATTGGCCTCTTCGCCGTCCGCCAGTACCGTAAGGGCGTGCTGGCAGGTGCTGAGCAGCTGGCCGCTGTTGGCCAGGCGCTTGTACTCTTCGTCAATCTGCTCGAATTCTCCCGGCAGCGGGTTAAATTCGTTCAGCTCTTTAAGCTGATACTGCAGCAGATCGGCGCGGGCGGCGCGCTCCTGGCTCTGCTGCTGATGCTGGGCCAACTCGCGGCAGCTCTGGTGCCACTGGCGATAGTGTTCGGCCATACGCTGAGTAAGCGCATACTCACCGGTATAGCCGTCGAGCAGCGTTTTTTGGTGTTCGGGTTTGGTCAGCAGCTGGTGGGCATGCTGGCCGTGGATCTGGATCAGCAGCTGGCCCAGCTCGCGCAGCTGCGAGAGCGGGACGGCGGTGCCGTTGATGAAGCCGCGCGAGCGGCCGTCGGCGCTGATCACCCGGCGAAGTAAACACTCACGCCCGCTCTCCAGCTGATTCTCTTCCAGCCAGCGCTGGGCGGCCGGGGTATCTTTCAGCGCGAAGCGCGCGCACAGGTCGGCACGGGTGGCGCCGCGACGCACCATGTCGGCTTCTGCTCTGCCACCGAGGCACAGCCCCAGCGCGTCGATGGCAATAGATTTCCCGGCGCCGGTTTCCCCGGTGATGGCGGTCATGCCGCTGTGGAAATCAATTTCCAGTTCACGAACGATAGCAAAATTACTGATGGTGAGTTGCGCCAACATAGCTGCCTTCCTGTATGAAAAACCAATACTGTGTTTTCGTACAGTATAGACTGGTTTTTTATCCAGTAAAGAGGCAGCCGTGAAAATCAGAACAATTTTTTCGACCAGCCGAGCTTGGTGCTTAATGTATTGAAATAGCTGTAATCTTTAGGGTGAATCAGATTGAGGTGATAATCACAGCGGCGAATGAGGACATCTTCGCCATCCTGGATCGGCAGGGCAATCTGGCTGTCGCAGCTGATCTCCAGATCGCTGCAGCGGTGAGAGAAGCGCAGGCGGATGGTGCTGTCGCCGTTGATCACCAGCGGTCGCGCTGAAAGGGTGTGCGGGAACATCGGCACCAGGGTGATGGCGTCCAGCGACGGCGTAAGGATTGGGCCGCCGGCCGACAGCGAATAGGCGGTGGAGCCGGTCGGAGTGGAGATAATCAGGCCATCGGATCGCTGAGAGAACGCAAAGACTTCGTCGATATAGACTTCGAACTCAATCATATGCGCCACTTTGCCGGGGTGCAGCACCACTTCGTTGATGGCGGTGCTGATACGTTTCTGGCAATCCTGCTGACACACCTGGGCCTCCAGCAGAAAGCGTTTCTCGGCGATGTAGTGGCCTTCCAGCACGTCGGCGAGCTGCTGCAGGGCGTTGTCCGGGTCAAGGTCGGTGAGAAAGCCGAGGTTGCCGCGGTTAATGCCGATGACGTTAATGTCGTAACGGGCCAGGGTCCGCGCCGCGCCGAGCATATTGCCGTCGCCGCCCACCACCACCGCGAGGTCGGCCTGTTGGCCAATCTCCGCCAGCGTGCCGGTTTTCACGTTGCTGAGCTGAAGTTCATGGGCGATCTGCTGTTCAACCAGCACTTCATACCCTTTGCTGCACAGCCAGCGCCAGAGCATTTCATGTGTGGTCAGGGCGGTGGGGTGACGAGGATGTCCCACAATGCCGATACACTTGAAATGGTTCTTCATGATCTGGATGTCCTTGCGTTAAATGAAATAGTGACAATCTGTCCGCTTCCCTTGAAACCCGGAAACTGATCCCCATAATAAGCGAAGTTAGCGAGATGAATGCGAAAAAAACGCGGAGAAATTCATGAGTAGTAAAGAACAGAAAACGCCGGGGGGGCAAGCCCCGGAAGAAATTATCACGGAGCAGCTCGACGACGTTGAGGCGGTAGAGCCTGAAGTTTCGGCTGAGCAGGTGGATCCGCGCGATGAAAAAATTGCGAATCTGGAAGCCCAGCTGGCTGAAGCGCAGAAACGTGAACGTGAAGTGATGCTGCGTGCCAAAGCCGACGAAGATAACCTGCGTCGTCGTACCGAGCAGGATATCGAGAAAGCGCACAAATTCGCGCTGGAAAAATTCGTCAATGAACTGCTGCCGGTGATCGACAGCCTGGACCGCGCGCTGGAAGTGGCTGACAAGGCTAACCCGGAGCTGGCGCCGATGGTGGAGGGGATCGAACTGACCCTGAAATCTATGCTGGACGTAGTGCGTAAGTTCGGCGTGGAAGTGATCGCCGACACCAACGTTCCGCTGGATCCGAACGTCCACCAGGCCATTGCGATGGTCGAGTCTGAAGATGTGGCGGCGGGCAACGTGCTGTCCGTGATGCAGAAAGGTTATACCCTGAACGGCCGTACTATTCGCGCCGCGATGGTGACGGTAGCGAAAGCGAAATAACGCTTGCTGCCTTGCTCAACGGCTGCCTGCGGGCGGCCG
>NZ_GL882858.1:13521-21728 GCF_000195655.1 Klebsiella sp. MS 92-3 | reverse complement strand
CGCCCCACCGTGATATTAATTCCTTCGCTCGCGCTACTCCGCGACGCTCTCGCGTAATGATTTCACCGGCATCACTTTCACCTGTTTGATCATGTTGTCCTGCACGTCGAGGATATCTATATCGTACTGCTCAATGCGCACGCGGGTGCCCGGGACCGGGATCTCTTCCAGCGCTTCGAGGATAATACCGTTGACGGTGCGGGCTTCATCTTCCGGCAGGTGCCAGTTAAACGCTTTGTTGATTTCGCGAACGTTGGCGCTGCCGTCGATAATCACCGTGCCGTCGTTAAGCGGGGTCACTTCCTCCGCCAGGGTGGGTGACATGGAGGTGGTGAAGTCGCCGACAATCTCTTCAAGAATATCTTCGACGGTGACCAGCCCCTGAATATCGCCGTATTCATCGACCACCAGACCGACTTTCTTTTTATTGCGCTGAAATTTCACCAGCTGGGTGCTGAGCGGCGTGCCTTCCGGAACAAAGTAGATCTCATCTGCCGCCCGCAGCATGATCTCTTTTGTGAACTCTTTCTTCTCCGTCATCAGACGGTAGGCTTCGCGAACGCGCAGCATGCTGATGGCATCGTCCAGCGAATCGCGGTAGAGCACGATGCGGCCATGCGGGGAGTGGGTCAGCTGGCGGACGATAGATTTCCAGTCATCATTGATGTCGATGCCGACAATCTCATTGCGCGGCACCATGATGTCGTTAACGCTGACCTTCTCCAGGTCCAGCACCGACAGCAGCATATCCTGATTGCGTCGTGAGATTTGTGAACGGGATTCATTCACAATCGTGCGCAGTTCATCTTTGCTCAGGGCGCTGCTGATGACGGTATCGGTGCGGATGCCCATCATGCGCATCAGTATGCGGGTGATGGTATTCAGCAGCCACACCAGCGGCATCATCAGCACCTGCAGGGGCGCCAACAGGAAGCTGCTGGGGTAGGCGACCTTTTCCGGATAGAGGGCGGCGATGGTCTTCGGCAGCACTTCGGCAAATACCAGCACCACAAAGGTAAGTACGCCGGTGGCGATCGCGACGCCGGCGTCGCCGTACAGGCGCATGCCGACGATGGTGCCCAGCGCCGAGGCGAGAATGTTGACAAGGTTATTGCCGATCAGCACAAGGCTAATCAGGCGGTCCGGCTTGCGCAGCAGCTTCTCCACGCGCTTGGCGGGGCGGTTGCCTTGTTTCGCCATGTGGCGCAACCGGTAGCGGTTCAGCGTCATCATGCCGGTTTCGGAACCGGAGAAATAGGCAGAGATAATCACCATGACGATCAGCGTTATGATCAGCGTGGTGGTGGAGATATGTTCCACGTAGGATTCCTTAAAAGACTTAGCTCACGAACTGCTGCAGCACGCGGCTACCAAAATAGGCCAGCGTCAGCAGACCGGCGCCAGCGACGCTGAACCAGACCACACGACGTCCGCGCCACCCTTCATGATAGTGCCCCCACAGCAGGACGATATAGACGAACCACGCAATAATCGACAGCACCGCTTTATCGATATTTTCGCTGCTGAACAGATTGTGCATGTAGAACAGGCCGCTGCACAGCGTCAGGGTCAGCAGCACCACGCCGACCTGGGTGATGTGGAACATTTTGCGCTCAATGCTCATCAGCGGCGGCATTTCGCTGCTGAAGGCCAGCTTTTTATTCTTGAGCTGGTAGTCGATCCACGCCAGCTGCAGCGCATACAGTGCGGCAATGATCAGCGTGGCGTACGAGAAGAGCGACAGGCCGATATGCACCAGCATCCCCGGGGTGGTTTCCAGGTGAGTGATATATTCGTTAGGCACGAATGTGGCGAAGGCCAGGTTGATCAGCGCGAAGGCATAGACGATAGGCAGCAGCAGCCAGCCGCGATTGCGCGAGGCCACGATAGTCATCACCGTACAGATCATCAGGCTGACCAGCGACCCGACGTTCAGTAAGCTGAGATTTTGCCCGCTCTCGCCGCCGGGGAATATCCGTGCTTCCAGCGCAAAAGCATGGCAGATCAAGGCGATAGTCGCAGATAAAATCGCCATTCGCCGCCAGCTGCTGTTTTTTTGCAGCAAGCCGGGGATAATCAGCGCGAGGCTGACGGAGTAGGCGACAAGGGCGAGTAGAGCAAAAACAGGCATAGGTGTCGGCTGTTGGCTAAATAAGAAAGAGAAGCAGTATAACGTTAGCAGGCCTCTGCTCCAACCGTTGCAGCACATTCAGATTGATGTCGTGTTATACTCCGCCACATTCGTTTTGTGTGTCGCTGCGGCGACCGACCGTTTCCACCTCAGGCGAGAGACAATGTTTGATAATTTAACCGATCGTTTGTCGCGTACGCTGCGCAACATTAGCGGCCGCGGACGCCTTACAGAAGACAATATTAAAGACACCCTGCGCGAAGTGCGCATGGCGCTGCTGGAAGCGGACGTTGCGCTTCCGGTGGTCCGTGATTTCATCAGCCGCGTCAAAGAGAGCGCGGTCGGCCATGAAGTCAATAAAAGCCTGACCCCGGGTCAGGAGTTCGTCAAAATCGTCCGCAACGAGCTGGTGGCGGCGATGGGCGAAGAGAACCAGACGCTCGACCTGGCCGCGCAGCCGCCGGCCGTGGTGCTGATGGCTGGCCTGCAAGGTGCTGGTAAAACCACCAGCGTCGGTAAGCTGGGGAAATTCCTGCGCGAGAAGCACAAGAAGAAAGTGCTGGTCGTTTCCGCGGACGTTTACCGCCCGGCGGCGATCAAACAGCTGGAAACCCTGGCCGAGCAGGTCGGCGTCGATTTCTTCCCGTCTGATGTCGGGCAGAAGCCGGTTGATATCGTCAACGCGGCGCTGAAAGAAGCGAAACTCAAATTCTACGACGTGCTGCTGGTGGATACCGCCGGTCGTCTGCACGTTGACGAAGCGATGATGGACGAAATCAAGCACGTCCACGCCGCCATTAACCCGGTTGAAACCCTGTTCGTCGTCGATGCGATGACCGGTCAGGATGCGGCGAATACCGCGAAGGCCTTTAACGAAGCGCTGCCGCTGACCGGCGTGGTGCTGACCAAAGTGGACGGCGACGCCCGCGGCGGCGCGGCGCTGTCGATTCGCCATATTACCGGCAAGCCGATTAAATTCCTCGGCGTCGGCGAGAAAACCGAAGCGCTGGAGCCGTTCCATCCGGACCGCGTCGCTTCCCGTATCCTCGGCATGGGCGACGTGCTGTCGCTGATCGAAGATATCGAGAGCAAGGTTGACCGCGCGCAGGCCGAGAAGCTGGCCTCGAAGCTGAAGAAAGGCGACGGTTTCGATCTGACCGACTTCCTTGAGCAGCTGCGCCAGATGAAAAACATGGGCGGTATGGCCAGCCTGATGGGCAAGCTGCCGGGTATGGGGCAGATCCCGGACAACGTGAAAGCGCAGATGGACGACAAAGTGCTGGTGCGTATGGAAGCGATCATCAACTCGATGACCCTGAAAGAGCGCGCTAAGCCGGAAATCATCAAAGGTTCGCGTAAGCGCCGTATCGCCGCCGGCTGCGGCATGCAGGTGCAGGATGTGAACCGTCTGCTCAAGCAGTTCGACGACATGCAGCGCATGATGAAGAAGATGAAGTCGAAAGGCGGCATGATGAAGATGATGCGCGGGATGAAAGGGATGATGCCGCCAGGCTTCCCGGGTCGTTAAAAACAAGGGCATAAGGCTATCTTGTTTGCCATTTTAGCGCCGGGGTGTGCTCGCCATCCTCACGTACTACCTGTACGTTACAGTGGTTGCGCACACGCTGGTACTAAACTGGCTGCACCGCCGACGGCCTTTTACAGCAGACTTATCAACTGCTGATTGCATTTTCCCCAGAAATCAGTAAAATTTTCGGGCTTTTAATATGACACCGGGCTCCGTTCCTCGATGGGGCCCGGTTGTTTTATTCACACAAGAGGATGTTATGGTAACTATTCGTTTAGCACGTCACGGCGCTAAAAAGCGTCCGTTCTACCAGGTTGTTGTCACCGACAGCCGTAATGCACGCAACGGTCGCTTCATCGAGCGCGTTGGTTTCTTCAACCCGATCGCTAACGGTGCGGAAGAAGAAACTCGCCTGGATCTGGATCGTATCGCTCACTGGGTTGGCCAGGGCGCTACTGTTTCCGATCGCGTTGCCGCGCTGATCAAAGCCGCTAACAAAGCAGCTTAATCTGTCACGGTGGTCATGATGAGCAAGCAACACACCGCGCAAGCACCTGTTGATCCGATCGTATTGGGGAAAATGGGTTCTTCCTACGGTATCCGTGGTTGGCTCAGAGTGTTTTCCTCCACCGAAGACGCCGAAAGCATTTTTGACTATCAGCCCTGGTTAATCCAGAAGGCGGGTCAGTGGCAGGTCGTTGAGCTGGAAAGCTGGCGCCACCACAATCAGGACATCATCATCAAGCTGAAAGGCGTTGACGATCGTGATGCCGCGAATCTACTGACTAATTGCGAAATTATCGTGGATTCATCGCAGTTGCCGGAGCTGGAAGAGGGTGACTACTACTGGAAAGACCTGATGGGCTGCCAGGTAGTTACGACGGAAGGCTATAGCCTCGGTAAAGTCATCGATATGATGGAAACCGGGTCGAATGACGTGCTCGTCATCAAGGCAAACCTGAAAGATGCATTTGGTATCAAGGAGCGGTTGGTTCCGTTCCTCGATGGGCAGGTTATCAAGAAAGTCGATCTCACTACGCGTACTATCGAAGTAGATTGGGATCCTGGTTTTTAAATTCTCCGGATAAACGGTAAAAGACGGCGCTATGTGGATTGGCATAATTAGCCTGTTTCCTGAAATGTTCCGCGCAATTACCGATTACGGGGTAACTGGCCGGGCAGTAAAAAATGGCCTGCTGAGCATCGAAAGCTGGAGTCCTCGCGACTTCACGCATGACCGGCACCGTACCGTGGACGATCGTCCTTACGGCGGCGGACCGGGGATGCTAATGATGGTGCAACCCTTACGGGATGCCATTCATGCAGCAAAAGCCGCGGCAGGTGAAGGCGCGAAGGTGATTTATCTGTCACCTCAGGGACGCAAGCTTGATCAAGCGGGCGTCAGCGAACTGGCAACGAATCAGAAACTGATTCTGGTGTGCGGTCGCTACGAAGGGATAGACGAGCGCGTAATCCAAACCGAAATTGACGAAGAATGGTCAATCGGCGATTACGTTCTCAGCGGTGGTGAGTTACCGGCAATGACGCTGATTGACTCCGTTTCCCGGTTCATTCCGGGAGTACTGGGCCATGAAGCATCGGCAACGGAAGATTCCTTTGCTGATGGGTTGCTGGATTGCCCCCACTATACCCGTCCTGAAGTGTTAGAGGAGATGGAAGTACCGCCAGTATTGCTGTCGGGAAACCATGCTGAGATACGTCGCTGGCGTCTGAAGCAGTCGCTGGGCCGCACCTGGCTTAGAAGACCTGAACTTCTGGAAAACCTGGCTCTGACTGAAGAGCAAGCAAAGCTGCTGGCGGAGTTCAAAACTGAACACGCGCAACAGCAGCATAAACATGATGGGCAGGCGTGAGCCCCCAATATCAGTTTACCCAGGATAAGAGATTAAATTATGAGCAACATTATTAAGCAACTTGAACAAGAACAGATGAAGCAGGACGTACCTTCCTTCCGTCCGGGTGATACCGTGGAAGTGAAAGTATGGGTTGTTGAAGGTTCCAAAAAACGTCTGCAGGCATTCGAGGGCGTGGTTATCGCTATTCGTAACCGCGGTCTGCACTCTGCATTCACTGTTCGCAAAATTTCCAACGGCGAAGGCGTTGAGCGTGTCTTCCAGACTCACTCTCCGGTAGTTGACAGCATTGCTGTTAAACGTCGTGGTGCTGTACGTAAAGCTAAACTGTACTACCTGCGTGAGCGCACTGGTAAGTCTGCTCGTATCAAAGAGCGTCTTAACTAAGATTCGCTTTCGCGACATCCTGACAAAAAGGGCTGGCCTCAGGGCCGGCCCTTTTTTTATCTTTGTTGTAACCATCGTGATGTAAATCATTTACAATACGCCCTCTATACGGAGGGGCGGTGGTCAGCAACAGTTTTCAGCAAACGACACCTAAACGGCGAGCCGCCTGGCTGGCGCTGTTGGCGATCCTGCTGATCGTGGTGGCCCCCCTGATCTCCGTCTCCCTGCAAAAAGACCCCATGAGCGCCATGCCCGGCATGCACCACGCCATGATGATGGATAGCTCGTCCGCGAGCATGGCGCAGATGCCCGGGCACAAGATGGCAATGATGCACAGCACAGACGGCGCTACGCATACCGGACACGAAATGCCGCTGGACCATGCCGAAGCGTGTGGCTATTGCGTGCTGTTAGCCCATGTCCCGGGGCTCCTTTTCGCGCTGGCGCTGTTCGTCGCCATGCTCCTGCGGCGCATTCGCCTGCCGGTTTCTCGCCCGGTATTAAAGCACTGGCACTACTTTCCCTGGCTCTACCCCGAAACCCGCGCCCCGCCGCGGTTGTCTGCTTTTTCCCTTTAATAAAAATCAATCTGCGCACCGCGCAACGACCTCTTTTGCTTTAAAAAAGGAAAAGTATGACAACCTGCACCTCGCGCGCGGCATGGCTGAACCTGCTGCGTCGCCTCCATTTCTATATTGGTCTGTTTATCGGACCGTTTATCTTTGTCGCTGCCCTGACCGGCACGCTGTACGTGGCGACGCCGCAGCTGGAAAACTGGCTCTATCACGACGCGCTGCATGGCCTTGCCGAGGGGACTCCGCAGCCGCTCAGCGCCCAGATTGCGGTGGCCGAAGAAGCGACCCAGGGCAATCTGCGGCTGCTGGCGGTGCGTCCGGCGCCTGCGTTGGGCGAGACCACGCGCATTATGTTTGCCGATCCGGGTCTCGGAGAGTCGGAATCCCGGGCTATTTTTGTCGATCCGATCGCGCTGCGGGTGAAGGGCGATATGACGGTCTACGGCACCAGCGGCATCCTGCCGCTGCGCCAGTGGATTGATTATGCGCATCGCTCTCTGCTGCTGGGCGACAGCGGGAGGTTATACAGCGAACTGGCCGCCTCCTGGATGTGGGTGGCCGCGCTCGGAGGCATTGCCCTGTGGGCGATGACGCGTCCAAAACGGCGGCTGAATAACGCCCTGCAGAACCATCGTCGGCTGCACGTGACGCTGGGCTGGGGCTTACTGGTGGGTATGCTGCTCTTCTCCGCCACCGGCCTGACCTGGTCGCAATGGGCCGGCGGCAATGTGGACAAAATGCGGGCAGCGTTCGGCTGGCTGACGCCGCAGGTCAATACCCAGCTGCATGGCGAGATGCCGATGACGCACGATCCCCATGCCGGACATCATATGGATGCGATGGCCATGGCCCAGCATCAGCCGGCGCTGCAGTTGGCCCAGTTTGACCAGGCGCTGGCGGCGGCCCGTCAGGCGGGGCTGAACGCCAGCCGGCTGGAGATCCGTCCGCCAGTGTCAGACGACCGCGCCTGGACGGTGAATGAGATCGACCGTCGCTGGCCGACGCAGGTGGACGCGGTGGCGATCGATGGCGCCACGATGCAGGTGGTGGATCGCACGCGTTTTGCCGACTTTCCGCTGATGGCGAAGCTCACCCGCTGGGGCGTCGATTTCCATATGGGGATCCTCTTTGGTCTGGCGAATCAGCTGCTGCTGGTGGGATTTGGCTGCGCGCTGTGCGTTACCATCGGGGTGGGGTACCGGTTATGGTGGATCCGCCGTCCGCCTCAGGCCGCCTGGGATCCGGCGCATTCGCTGCTGCAGGCGTGGCTGTCGCTCGCCTGGCCTGCCCGAAGCCTGGTGCTTGGGCTGGCGTTTGCCCTTGGATTGGCCATGCCGTTAATGGGAGCCAGCCTGTTGCTGTTCATTGCCGTTGACTACCTGCGCTGGCGCGCGGCAACGGCAATGAGGATGATGAAGTCCAGCGACTAAGTGAAGACTTACGGAGTGCTGATGACCACCGTTACCCGGCGGTTTTCGGCGCGCCCGGCCGCCGTGTCGTTGCTGGCGATCGGGTATTTTTTGCCAAGGCCGCGGGTGACTAAATTACTGCGTGGGACATGAGCGCCTTCCGCCCAGGCATCGGCCACGCTGTTGGCCCGCTTAAGCGACAGGGCTTCATTGTAGCTATCTTCACCATAATTATCGGTATGGCCTTCAAGGCGGCTATGGGTGATCCCGGTAGGCCCCCCCCCCCCCCCCCCCCCCCCCCGC
>NZ_GL882858.1:6021-13431 GCF_000195655.1 Klebsiella sp. MS 92-3 | reverse complement strand
CCGCCGGCCCCCCCCAGCCGCGAGGCCATCATGGTGATCTGCTGGCGGCTGTCGGGACGTAGTCGGTAGTCATTCTTGTCAAACAGGATGCTATCGGATAAGCCCAGGGACCAATCGCCATTGCTTTCAGTAAAGCCGTAAGATTTCATCGCCGCCACCTGCTCGGGGGTAAATTTTCCCTGAGGAGCCTGGCAACCTGTCAAAAGCGCCGCCGCCATCAGGGCGGGGACGAAATATTTTCTGATCATAATGAGTCCTTTATTATTTCAGCGTCTGCTGGATACGTTGGTTTTTCATCCGATACATATTCTGATCGGCAAGTTCTTGCAGTGATTCCGCGGTGGCGTGCTCCCACGCCAGGGCATAACCGACGCTCAGCGAGAGCGTGGCGCTATGACCGTTGTGCAGGTTGAATGGCGGAAGAAATTGTTCCGTTAGCGCCTGGCACAGGGCCTGCACTTCTGCTTCCGAGCGCACCTCGCGCAGCAGAACGGCAAACTCATCGCCGCCAAGACGCCACGCCAGATGGCGTTTACCGGCAAAAGTCATCAGGCGGCTGGCGACCTCCATCAGCACTTTATCGCCCGCCGCATGCCCCCAGTTGTCGTTAATCAGTTTGAAATTATCGCCATCAAGAAACAGCAATGCCGAGGTTTGATGATCGACTTCATTCTGCATCAGCTCGGCGAGCGCGTTACGAAAGGCGGCGCGGTTAGCCAGGCCGGTCAACGGATCGTGTAACGAACTGCGCAACAGCTGCGCGTTTTTGGCCTGCAGCTGGCGCTGCCAGTCCTCCATTTCCCCCAGCAGGCTGTTAAAGTCCTGGGCGAAAAGATGGAACTCCTCGATACGCTCCTCCGGCACCCGCCGGGAGAAGTGGCGGTTTTCACGTATATCATGCACGACCTCAGTGATGCTCTGCAGGGCGGCGACGATCCCCCGGTGTAGGGAGTGGGTCAGCAGCAGGGCGATGAACGAGGCGAGCAGAATGCTGCCGGTCAGCACCAGAATCGAGATACCGAGAAAGTGGCTAATCAGTTCATCAAGCGCGGTCAATCTCAGCTCGCCGATTTGTTTGCCCTGGTGCCAGATGGGCTGCACCGTGGGCTCCGGAAACAGCCATTTACTGATAAGCCCGCTCACTTGCTCTTTATTGGCCAGCGGTTCATGGCGCCACGCGGCGAAGTGCTGCATCTGGCCGTTTAGCACGATTGCCTGGGAGATCTGCCCTTGCTTGCCCAACGACGCGAGGGTCTCCTCTGCCGCCGCGCTGTCGCCAAATACCAGGGCGGCTTCGAGGCTGCGCCCCATGGTCGCGGCAGTGAGCTCAAGATTTTTCTGCGCGTACTGCTTGAGCGTGAAGATTGAGGCTGTACTCAGCAGCAGCCAGACCAGCGTCATGGAGATCACCACGCTTATCACGCTAATGCGACGGAGCGCGCGTTTGAAAGTCGGGCGCGGAGTCTGTGAAAAGTCCTTATTCATGTGGTTTCTTCCGGGCAAGCATCAGGACGTCCGGGTTAACCCGAACCCCGCTGTGCGTCAGAACGTCCAGATTAACGGAGAAGCGGACCCGGTCGTCATTGATGATCAGGCAAAACGCGCTACCAATTGAACAATCCGTATTTTGTTCTGCGATGAGTAACAGCGGCCTCGGGCCATAGCGGCGAGTGAGTTCTGACTGTTCAGTCGGCGATTCGCTGCCAAAATAAAAACCATCGCAGGTCGTTTTTAACGCTTCTTCACGATTACGTACTATCACCGGTTGATAGGGTAATGCATCCGGATCTTCATGAGCCAGGCTATGGGTGAAGCGTGATGAGGCAAAAATACACAGCTTTGGCGCTCCTGTTAATGACGGCCAACGGGTGTAGGTCACGATCCCGGAAACAATAGCGCGAACATGTTCTGAAGGTCCGGCAGCAAAAACAGGAGATACCGCGATGAGAAAAAATACAGTCAATAAAAGACGGTGTAATACTGTCATTAACGCTTCCGTCAAAGTCGCCATAGCGCGGGAAAAGCCGCTGCCGATGCCCGGCGAAGAATACCACTGTTAATAAAACCCGTCATTAGATGCGCCCTTTGCTTTGGGACAATTCTCACCAGGATTTTTCGTAGTACCGATACCGTGGGTGCGCAAGTTTGGCTTGTTTTTTCTATGTGTAAATATTGTTATACGCATCTCGCCATTGTGAGTGGCAATTAATTCGTTGGTGTAAATTAAAATTTACGGAATATGGATTGAATTCTTTACTTTGTGTGGTATCGTTACGTCATGCCCTCTGAGGCAACCCTTATCGCAAACGAGCTACACAGGATCGCAATCATGCAAAAAGACGCGCTGAACAACGTACATATTACCGACGAACATGTATTAATGACCCCGGAGCAACTGAAGGCGGAATTCCCGCTGAGCGTCGAGCAGGAAGCGCAGATCGCGCACGCCCGTCAGACCATTTCGGATATCATCGCCGGTCGCGATCCGCGTCTGCTGGTGGTATGTGGTCCTTGCTCCATTCACGATCCGGAAGCTGCGATTGAATATGCTCGTCGGTTTAAAGCCCTTGCCGCAGAGGTCAGCGATAGCCTCTACCTGGTGATGCGCGTCTATTTTGAAAAACCCCGTACCACCGTCGGCTGGAAGGGGCTGATTAACGATCCGCACATGGATGGTTCGTTTGATGTTGAAGGCGGCCTGAAGATTGCGCGTCGTCTGCTGGTCGAGCTCGTCAATATGGGACTGCCGCTGGCGACGGAAGCGCTGGATCCCAACAGCCCGCAGTACCTCGGGGATCTGTTCAGCTGGTCCGCTATCGGCGCGCGTACCACGGAATCACAAACGCACCGCGAAATGGCCTCTGGCCTGTCGATGCCGGTCGGCTTTAAAAACGGTACCGACGGTAGCCTGGCCACGGCCATCAACGCCATGCGCGCCGCGGCGATGCCGCACCGTTTCGTCGGCATCAATCAGGCCGGGCAGGTCTGCCTGCTGCAAACGCAGGGTAATCCGAACGGCCATGTGATCCTCCGCGGCGGCAAGGCGCCGAACTACGGTCCGGAAGATGTGGCGAAATGCGAAAAAGAGATGGCGCAGGCGGGACTGAAGCCGTCGCTGATGGTAGATTGCAGTCATGGGAACTCCAATAAAGATTTCCGCCGCCAGCCGGCCGTGGCTGAATCCGTGGTCGCGCAGATCAAAGATGGCAACCGCTCCATTATCGGCCTGATGATCGAAAGTAATATCCACGAAGGCAATCAGTCCTCTGAACAGCCGCGTGAGGCGATGAAATACGGCGTCTCGGTGACGGATGCCTGCATCAGCTGGGAGACTACCGAGGCGCTGCTGCGTGAACTGGATAAGGATCTCCGCGGCCACCTGGCGGCCCGTTTGGTTTAAGAGGAAAGTATGGTTGCTGAACTGACCGCGTTACGTGATCAAATTGATGAAGTGGATAAAGCGTTGCTTAGCCTGCTGGCTAAGCGTCTGGAGCTGGTGGCCGAAGTCGGCGAGGTGAAGAGCCAGTATGGCCTGCCGATTTACGTCCCGGAGCGCGAGTCGGCGATGCTCGCCTCCCGACGTGAAGAGGCGGCTGCGCTCGGCGTACCACCGGATCTGATCGAGGACGTTCTGCGTCGCGTGATGCGGGAATCCTATTCCAGCGAAAACGACAAAGGCTTCAAAACCCTGCAGCCGAATCTGCGGCCGGTGGTGATCGTCGGCGGCGGTGGGCAGATGGGCCGTCTGTTTGAGAAGATGTTAACGCTGTCCGGCTACCAGGTGCGTATTCTGGAAAAAAACGATTGGGCCCGGGCGGCGGATATCGTCGCCGATGCCGGCATGGTTATCGTCAGCGTACCGATTCACACCACCGTGGAGACGATCGCCAGGCTGCCGCCCCTTCCGGCGGATTGCATTCTGGTTGACCTTGCCTCGGTGAAAGCGGAGCCGCTGCAGGCGATGCTGGCGGCGCATCAGGGCCCGGTTCTCGGCCTGCACCCGATGTTCGGTCCGGACAGCGGCAGCCTGGCGAAGCAGGTGGTGGTCTATTGTGATGGTCGCCAGCCGGAGGCCTATCAGTGGTTCCTCGAACAAATTCAGGTTTGGGGCGCGCGGCTGCACCGCATCAGCGCCGTTGAGCACGATCAGAACATGGCCTTTATTCAGGCGCTGCGCCACTTTGCCACCTTCGCCTATGGCCTGCACCTTGCGGAAGAGAATGTACGTCTTGAGCAACTGCTGGCGCTCTCGTCGCCCATTTACCGACTGGAGCTGGCGATGGTAGGCCGTCTGTTTGCCCAGGATCCGCAGCTGTACGCCGATATTATTATGTCATCGGAAAACAACCTGGCGCTGATTAAGCGCTACTACCAGCGTTTCGGCGAAGCGATCGGCCTGCTGGAGCAGGGCGATAAGCAGGCGTTTATCGACAGCTTCCGTAAAGTCGAACACTGGTTTGGCGATTACGCTCAGCGTTTCCAGAGCGAGAGCCGCACGCTGCTGCGTCAGGCGAACGATAATCGGCAGTAAAGCGAAAAAGATGTATACAATAAAGCCAGCGACCGCTGGCTTTTTTTATAGGGATGACAACGATGGCTGAACCACAACCGCTGTTTGACTACACCGGATACCTGCCGGAATGCCCGACCTGGAGCGAGGCAGAGCAGGCCCTCTACTGGGCTGATATCATGGAATGTGAAATTCACCGCTACGATATCCGCAGCGGAGAACACCAGGTGCTGCAGTTTCCAGAGGAGGTCGGCTGTTTTGCCCTGCGCGAGAAGGGCGGGTTTATCGTTGCATTGCGCAGCGGCATCTGGCTGACCGACGCCCACGGCCTGCTGCGGCGGAAAGTCTGCGATAACCCGAGCAACCCGGAGCTGGCGCGGTTTAACGACGGCGGGACCGATCGCGATGGGCGCTTTTATGCCGGTACCTTCTGGGGGCCTGGGGATTACAACGGCGCGCTGCTGATGCGAGTGGATAACGACCTGCAGCCGAAAGTGATCCAGTGTGACATCCATGGCGCCAATGGCCTGGCCTTTAGCGCCGACCGGCGCTGGATGTATACCTCTGATACGCCGAACGCCGTGATCTACCGTACGCCGCTGGATGAGCAGGGTGAGCCTGGCCGACGCGAAGTCTTTCGCCGTTTTCAGCCTGGCGAAGGGATCCCTGACGGGGCGGCGATCGACGTGGAGGGATGTTACTGGAGCGCAATGTTTGACGGCTGGCGGATCGCCCGTTTCTCGCCGCAGGGCGAGGAGCTGGAATCCTACCCGATGCCGGTTCGTTGCCCGACGATGGTCTGCTTCGGCGGGGCGGATATGAAAACGCTCTATATCACCACCACCCGGGAAAACATGGAGGACGATGAGCTGGCGCAGTATCCGCTGTCAGGCGCCATCTTCACCCTGCCGGTAGCGGTGGCAGGGATGAAGAAATTACCGTTCCGCGAATGTTAAACCGGATCCACCGGGACCACGTTTTCGCTAGGGTAGCAGCCGAGGACCTTCATGGAGCGGGTGATATCCGCCAGCTCCTTCAGCGCCTTGCGCATGGGCAGCGAATCCAGGTTGGCCTGAATATCGAGATAAAACATCTCTTCCCAGGGATTGCCGTGGATCGGGCGGGATTCCAGTTTGGTCATGATCAGATTGTGGTTGCGCAACACCAGCAGGGCTTCCACCAGGGCGCCCGCCTGCTGACCGGTCGCCATTAACAGCGTGGTCTTGGCCGGCACCTGATCGGAGACGTTCACCGCTTTGCGCGCCAGGACGAGGAAGCGCGTGATGTTCTGCGTCTGGTTGGCCTGGCAGTGCTCCAGCACCTGCAGACCATACAGAGCGCCGCCCGCTTCGCTACCCAGGGCCGCGACGGCCGGGGAGTTCGCCTGCGCCACTTTTTCCATTGCCGCCGAGGTGCTCTCGGTATACTCAATCTTCCAGTGCGGGTAGCGGCTCAGGTACTGGCTGCACTGCTGGAACGGCTGCGGATGGCTGTAAACGGTCTGAATTTTATCGGCATCCGTCGAGGTGCTCACCAGTACGCAATGATCGATAGGGATCGTCAGCTCGCCAACGATCGACAGGCTGGTGTGCTGCAGCAGATCGTAGACGTCGTTGATCCCGCCGGAGCTGGTGTTTTCAATCGGCACCACCGCGTAATCGGCCTGGCCGGTTTCTACCTGATTAAAAATATCGGCGAACTTCGCGCAGCCGCTCTCAATAAACTGCTCAAAGTGGCGAGCGGCGTACTGACGCGCCGCCAGATGCGAGTAAGAGCCCTTGGGACCGAGGAACGCCACGCGGGCCGAATGCGGGTTAATTTTATTCAGATGCTGCTGCAGCAGGGTTTGCTGGGTAAGAACAGAGTCTTCGATAATCAGCTGGAACAGGCGGGTGATATAGTGCGCATCCAGATTATGGCGCTTGCCGATAGTCATCAGGCGCTCCAGCAGATCGCGTTCGCGGTCAATATCACGCACCGGACGATGGGAGGCCAGTTTGGCTTTTCCAACCTCAACAGCCAGTCCGCGGCGCTCCGCCAGCAGAGCAAGCAGCTTCTCGTCCAGGGCGCTTATCTTATCGCGCAGCGCCAGTAATGGGTTTTCCTCGGTCATAGATGTTGCCTTTGTTGTTATCAAATAAAAAAGGCCTCCCGGGTGGGAGGCCTTATTGTTCGTCTTCGCATTCTTTCTTATACGACGAATTGCCTCCCGGTCAGGGGAAGGTAAAAAAGAATGCGAAGAAGAACGGGACAAGTTTCATGGTAAATTCCTTTAGGTAGTGGGGATTACAGTACCTGTACTGTTTTCACTCTGTCAATAAAAAACGCGCCCGAAGGCGCGTGGCATGACACAACTTAAGTTAAGGATTACTCTTCTTCTTCCACAAAGCCAGCCTCTTTCACCGACGTCGCGGCGCGGCGGGCTTCCCCTTTGTGTTGCACTTTATTGAGCTGCCGTTCCAGCTTGTTGATCAATTCGTTAATGGCGGCGTACATATCTTCATGACGCGCACTGGCAACCAGATGGCCGTTTGGCGTGTTGATGGTTGCATCAGCGATAAAACCCTGCGGCTCCTTAGACAGAATGATGTGCGGGTTGATTAAATGAGTTTGCCACTTATCCAGTTTGGCGAGACGGTCTGCGACATGCTGGCGGATTGCCGGAGTAATTTCCATTTGTTTACTGGTAATGTTCATTGTCATAAATTTTACCTCTTGTCTTTCCCGTCTTGGTGAATCCAGCATACCTTTCCCAATGTCAAAATGTGTGATCTAAATCACATTTTATTGTCACTTTTTGTCAACAAATTCATTTTGTGAGACAGGGCAGGAAGAAGTGAGATTTTACTTGTCGAACCCGATAAAGCAGGCCATATTTGATGAGTTAACCCGGCGCTAAA
>NZ_GL882858.1:3811-5870 GCF_000195655.1 Klebsiella sp. MS 92-3 | reverse complement strand
GTTTGCGATCGATGAGTCAGGCTCAGGTGTTCTTGCTGTTCGCGGCGATAATCTTCGCGACTTTGTCCGCCTGAGCGTTCATTTGCATCTGACGATAGGCGTTTTCCATCTTCGGCAGGGCATCGCGGGTGGCCTGGGTATCCGGATAATTACGCATCATCCCTTCCACACGGTTAACCACGGCAACCCATGCGCCACGATCGGTGTAGTAATCCACGACCGACAGCTCATATTTGGCCAGACGATCTTTCAGGAACACCATGCGTTTATAGGCGTCAGTGGCGTACTGGCTGTTCGGATAACCACGCACCAGTTTGGAGAAGTCATTGAAGGCATCGCGCGCGTGCTGCGGATCGCGGTCGGAGCGATCAACGCCGAAGAAGCCCTGCAGCGCGCTGTCATCCAGGGCCATGTTGGTCAGGCCGCGCATATAGATGACATAGTCGATGTTCGGATGGGTGGGGTTCAAACGCATGAAGCGATCGATAGCCGCCTGAGCCAGAGGAAGATCGGCGTTTTTATAATACGCATAAATCAGATCCAGCTGTACCTGTTGGGAATAAGGGCCGAATGGATAACGATTATCCAACGCTTCCAGTTGCGTTATCGCCTGTTTCCAGTTACCGTCCTGCAGTTTTTGCTGGGCGGTCGCGTAGATTTCATTCGGCGGATTATCAGGCACCTCTTCCTTAGAGCCGGAGCAACCCACCAAAGCCAGGCTCAGTGTGGCGGCTGCCACCAGGTATTTCATGCGCGTCATGACGTTTTGACTTCCTCAAAATGTTTATGCGGGAGAATCTCTGTTCCTGCTCCCGATTAAGACCAGCTACAATAGCACACTATATTAAACGGCAAAGCCGTAAAACCCAACGTTAAACGAAGAAGCTGTATATGGCACAACGAGTACAACTCACCGCAACGGTGACCGAAAATCAACTCGGTCAACGCTTAGATCAGGCTTTGGCCGAATTGTTCCCTGATTATTCGCGATCGCGGATAAAAGAATGGATCCTCGACCAACGCGTATTAGTCAATGGCACCATTGGCGATAAACCGAAAGAAAAAGTGCTGGGGGGAGAACGCATCGCTATCGATGTCGAAATCGAAGAAGAGGCGCGCTTCCAGCCGCAGGATATTCCGCTCAATATCGTTTACGAAGATGATGACATCATCGTGATCAATAAACCGCGCGATCTGGTTGTACATCCTGGCGCGGGCAACCCTGACGGTACTGTGCTGAATGCGCTGCTGCACTACTATCCGCCTATTGCCGATGTGCCGCGCGCGGGTATTGTTCATCGTCTGGATAAAGACACCACCGGTCTGATGGTGGTGGCGAAAACCATTCCGGCGCAAACCCGGCTGGTGGAGTCGCTGCAGCTGCGCGAGATCACCCGTGAATACGAAGCGGTGGCGATCGGTCATATGACCGCCGGTGGCACAGTGGAAGAGCCGATCAGCCGTCACCCGACCAAGCGTACCCATATGGCGGTGCATCCGATGGGCAAACCGGCGGTGACCCACTACCGCATTATGGAACATTTCCGCATCCATACCCGCCTGCGTCTGCGTCTGGAAACCGGTCGTACACATCAGATCCGCGTGCATATGTCGCATATCACCCATCCGCTGGTGGGTGACCAGGTCTATGGCGGCCGGCCGCGTCCGCCGAAGGGCGCGTCGGAGGAGTTCATCACCGCGCTGCGTAAATTCGACCGCCAGGCGCTGCACGCCACCATGCTGCGCCTGTATCACCCGATCTCCGGCATTGAAATGGAGTGGCACGCGCCCATCCCACAGGATATGGTCGAGCTCATCGAGGCGATGCGCGCCGATTTTGAAGCCCATAAGGACGATATTGACTGGTTATGACGAAACTGATTGTACCGCAGTGGCCAATGCCCGGCAGCGTGGCGGCCTGTAGTTCTACCCGCATCGGCGGCGTGAGTCTGCCGCCCTATGACTCGCTCAACCTGGGCGCCCATTGCGGCGACAATCTGCAGGATGTCGAAGAAAACCGGCGGCGGATGTTTGCCGCCGGCGGGTTTCCGGCTTTCCC
>NZ_GL882858.1:426-3741 GCF_000195655.1 Klebsiella sp. MS 92-3 | reverse complement strand
GGCGGCGGGGGGCGGGGGGCGGGGGCGGCTTGCCGTCTTACCCGGTTTGGCTGGAGCAGGTCCATGGCACCGAGGTTCTGACGCTGGACGGCGGACCCTATCCGTCGAAACGCGCGGATGCTTCTTATAGTCGTACGCCAGGGACCGTCTGCGCGGTGATGACCGCTGACTGCCTGCCGGTGCTGTTCTGTAACCGCGACGGCACCGAAGTCGCCGCGGCGCACGCGGGATGGCGCGGCTTATGCGAAGGGGTTCTGGAAGCGACGGTTGCTCGTTTCGCCGATAAAGCCGAAAATATTATGGCGTGGCTGGGGCCCGCCATCGGTCCGCAGGCGTTTGAGGTGGGACCGGAAGTCCGGGATGCCTTTATGGCGAAGGACAAGAATGCGCACCGGGCTTTTCGTCCGGCAGGCGAAAAATATTTTGCTGATATCTACCAACTGGCGCGGCAGCGTCTGGCAAACGTCGGCGTTGAGCTGATTTTCGGCGGCGATCGCTGCACGCTAAGCGAAAAGGATGATTTTTTCTCTTACCGGCGCGACAAGACCACCGGTCGTATGGCAAGTTTCATTTGGCTGATATAACCTAGAGAATCAAGACGATCCAGAAGGCAAACTTATTTTTCACATAGTTCGGGTCTTTAACCTTGAATAATTGAGGGATGACCTCATTTAATCTCCAGTAGCAAATTTGACCTGTTTATGGGAGGAGTTATGCGTCTGGATCGTCTTACCAATAAATTCCAGCTTGCTCTTGCCGATGCCCAGTCGCTCGCACTCGGGCACGACAACCAATTCATCGAACCTCTTCATTTAATGAGCGCCTTGCTGAATCAGGAAGGGGGATCGGTACGTCCTTTATTAACCTCGGCGGGCGTGAATGCCGGGAAACTGCGCACTGACATCGAACAGGCCTTGAGCCGTTTACCGCAGGTGGAAGGCACCGGCGGCGATGTGCAACCTTCTCAGGATTTAGTGCGGATCCTCAACCTTTGCGACAAGCTGGCGCAAAAGAAAAAGGACAACTTTATTTCGTCGGAACTGTTCGTTCTGGCGGCGCTTGAATCACGCGGTACGCTGACCGACCTTTTAAAATCCGCCGGAGCAACAACCGCCAACGTGACTCAGGCGATTGAACAAATGCGCGGAGGGGAAAGCGTGAACGATCAGGGTGCCGAAGACCAACGTCAGGCATTGAAGAAATTTACCGTCGATCTCACCGAGCGTGCCGAGCAGGGCAAGCTGGATCCGGTGATCGGCCGTGATGAAGAGATTCGCCGTACCATTCAGGTACTGCAGCGTCGTACCAAAAACAACCCGGTGCTGATCGGTGAACCCGGGGTGGGTAAAACGGCAATCGTCGAAGGCCTGGCGCAGCGTATCGTCAACGGCGAAGTACCAGAAGGGCTGAAAGGCCGTCGGGTATTGGCGCTGGATATGGGGGCGCTGGTGGCCGGGGCGAAATACCGCGGTGAGTTTGAAGAGCGTCTGAAAGGCGTGCTGACCGACCTGTCAAAACAGGAAGGCAACGTCATTCTGTTTATCGACGAACTGCATACCATGGTGGGCGCTGGTAAAGCCGACGGCGCGATGGATGCGGGTAATATGCTGAAGCCGGCGCTGGCGCGTGGTGAACTGCACTGCGTCGGGGCGACGACGCTTGATGAATACCGTCAGTACATCGAAAAAGACGCCGCGCTGGAACGTCGCTTCCAGAAAGTGTTCGTCGCCGAGCCTTCGGTAGAAGATACCATCGCGATTCTGCGCGGTCTGAAAGAACGTTATGAGCTGCACCACCACGTGCAGATCACTGACCCGGCTATCGTGGCGGCGGCGACCTTATCGCATCGCTATATTGCCGACCGTCAGCTGCCGGATAAAGCCATCGACCTCATCGATGAGGCGGCATCCAGCATCCGTATGCAGATTGACTCCAAACCGGAAGAGCTGGACCGCCTCGATCGGCGTATTATCCAGCTGAAACTGGAACAGCAGGCGCTGAAGAAAGAGTCTGATGAGGCGAGCCTGAAGCGTCTTGATATGCTCAACGAGGAGCTGGCGGATAAAGAACGGCAGTACTCGGTGCTGGAAGAAGAGTGGAAAGCGGAAAAAGCGTCGCTCTCCGGCACCCAGACCATCAAAGCTGAGCTGGAGCAGGCGAAAATCGCCATCGAACAGGCGCGCCGCGTCGGCGATCTGGCGCGGATGTCCGAGCTGCAGTACGGCAAAATTCCGGAACTGGAGAAACAGCTGGCGGCGGCCACTCAGTCCGAAGGGAAAACCATGCGTCTGCTGCGTAATAAAGTGACGGATGCTGAAATCGCCGAAGTGCTGGCTCGCTGGACCGGTATCCCGGTCTCCCGCATGATGGAAAGCGAGCGTGACAAACTGCTGCGTATGGAACAGGAGCTGCATCATCGGGTGATTGGCCAGGATGAGGCGGTTGAAGCGGTATCCAACGCCATTCGCCGCAGCCGCGCCGGGCTGTCCGATCCGAACCGGCCGATTGGTTCGTTCCTGTTCCTCGGTCCAACCGGGGTCGGTAAAACCGAGCTGTGTAAAACGCTGGCTAACTTTATGTTCGATAGCGACGACGCGATGGTGCGTATCGATATGTCCGAGTTTATGGAGAAACATTCCGTCTCGCGTCTGGTCGGTGCGCCTCCGGGATACGTCGGCTATGAAGAGGGCGGTTACCTGACCGAGGCGGTGCGCCGTCGTCCTTATTCCGTCATCCTGCTGGATGAAGTGGAAAAAGCGCACCCGGATGTGTTCAACATTCTGCTGCAGGTACTCGACGACGGGCGTCTCACCGACGGGCAGGGGAGAACGGTCGACTTCCGTAATACGGTAGTCATCATGACCTCGAACCTCGGTTCCGATCTGATTCAGGAACGGTTCGGCGAGCTGGACTACGGACATATGAAGGACCTGGTGCTGGGGGTAGTCAGCCAGAACTTCCGTCCGGAGTTCATCAACCGTATCGACGAAGTGGTGGTCTTCCATCCGCTGGGCGAGAAACATATTGCCTCTATTGCCCAGATCCAGCTGCAGCGTCTGTATAAACGTCTGGAAGAGCGCGGATATGAAGTGCAGATGTCCGATGAGGCGCTGAAGCTGTTGAGCGCCAATGGTTACGATCCGGTATACGGCGCGCGGCCATTGAAACGTGCTATTCAGCAGCAGATTGAGAACCCGTTAGCCCAGCAGATCCTTTCCGGTGAGCTGGTTCCGGGTAAAACCATCGAGCTGGTAGTAAAAGACGACCGCATTGTGGCAGTGCAGTAAATCACAAAACGACAAAAACGAGCCCAGC
>NZ_GL882858.1:0-292 GCF_000195655.1 Klebsiella sp. MS 92-3 | reverse complement strand
AAAAAAAAAAAAAAAAAAAAAAAAAGCGGCGCGGGGGGTCTGTTTTTTTGTTTAAAAACCAGGCAAGAATTAAAACTCAATACCTGGTTTGGTTGAAAAGTGAGCGGTTGAATTCTTTTTTTGAATTTATCCTTGTCACTTCAGAATTACCCCCTATAATGCGCCTCCACTGACACGGAACAACGGCAAACAAGCCGCCGGGCCAGGAGGATTCAGCGACGGAAATCGACGTTGAAAGCCGACAGAGGAAAGCAAAATAAGCGCTTGACTCTGAATGAGGAAAGCGTAATAT
>NZ_GL882857.1:2634-2860 GCF_000195655.1 Klebsiella sp. MS 92-3 | reverse complement strand
GGGGGAAGCAGATGTCGCGACGCGACAGACGCAGGAATAAGGCCACAGACCGGAGGGATGGGGCCGGGTGAAGCGGAGCTGGCGGCAACGGCAAGCCGGCGACTTCCTTATCCGGAGATGGGTGCGCCAGCGAACTCCAGCCTCTGCGGCTGCCGGGCTACAGTGAAGGCACGGCACAGACAGCACACGGCACGGCGATAACAGAGGGTTGTGTTCACCCAAAAGG
>NZ_GL882857.1:0-2492 GCF_000195655.1 Klebsiella sp. MS 92-3 | reverse complement strand
CGGGGTGGACGCGGAGCCGGCACGGCGACATCCTTATCGCACCACTCCTCCTGTGCCGGCAGGCTGACAAGGGAGGGTCCCCCCTCCCCTGATGCGCCGGGCTGTCACTCCTGAGTTCTGCTGGCGCGGGCCTCTCTCACCATTTCCCTTAAAACCCGGCGATCAAACCAGCGCCGGACCGGAGTGTCCGTAAAACGCAGCTGATCAGCGATAACCCCTGCGCTCCTGATAGTTTCCTCCCGCTCGTTAACCAGGGTGAGCAGAACCGGGCAGAATCGCGCATCGCGAATCAGAATGGCATCGAGGACCTGATCCAGCCTGTCGGTTTCGTCTTCGTCCAGGCAGTTATCATGATCATACTCCACGGCCAGCAAGCGCCAGTCACAGATCCGCCTGTCCATCAGACGGGGATTGACGGACGGCGTCAGCGCGGCGGCGATGCACTTCGTATCCCGGTGGACGATTTCCGATATCTGCGTGAGGGAGGCTTTCAGGAAGGCCAGCAGATCGTCACATTCCGCCGCCGTCAGCCACTCCTGAGCGTAAGGCAGGCGGATAACCTGACAGTCAGCCAGCCGCTCCGGATGCGGATATGCCTGCACCGGAAAGAGATGCAGACGAGCCGGGGTTCCCGCCAGCCGCCGGGCGCTGGCGAGCAACAACGCTGCCCGGCCATACGTCAGCGGCTGACAAAGCTGTTCCGTAAGCGTGAGGATTTCCACGCCGCTGAGAGAGCCGCAGGCGGCGAGCCAGCCGGGTACGGTTTCGGGTGCGACGGGCGCCATATCAACAGCGTCGGGCCAGCCAGCCTGGCGCAGCATCCGGTCGCCGTGACGCAGAATAAGCGTGTTAAGGGTTTCATTTTTCATCATTATCGTCTCTGTCCGGGGTATATCGCCCCGCAGCGTGGCGGGGCGATCTGCTGTCAGCTTTTCAGTAATGCCCGCACTTTCGCTGTATCTGCCAGGCGGCGCATGACGCTTTCCGGCACCGGTTGATTGCGATCCCGTGCGGTCCATTCCCTGTCCCACAATGCCTGTTCGGCGGTAATCAGCAGGGTTTCAAGCAGGTCAACTGGCACAGTCACCCTCTGCCCGCTCTCTTTCACCTGGTCTATCAGTGCCATCACCAGGCCGGCTGACACGCCCGACTCAAGCCGTTGTTCTTCCGGTATAGCGTCCATGCGTTCCAGCACGGCCCTTACGTCCTGTTCTGAAAAGGAATATTCCATCCCGTCAGCCAGCGCTTCAATATCCGCCGGGGTCCAGATAATCAGGTTCAGCGGGGTTTCTGCGGGATATTGCTCACTCAGCATCCTGCAAAGGTCTTCACGGGTTCCGTACATGTTCTCTCCTCAGTCCTGAAAGCTTTCATCGAGCATCAGTGCAATATTGAACGCCTCATCCATCAGGACGCTGAGACGTCGCAGACTGATACCGGCAAGCCGTTCCGCCAGTCCGTCGTACCGGTAGTGGTACGTGTCTTCCAGCACTTTCAGGGTGGTTTTCAGGTCGCAAAGATTGTTCGCCAGCCCGGCCATATCGCGGCGCAGGGCTTCGTGTCCGTCGTAATTCATTACGCGGCCTCCGGGAGCCATTCATCGTTCGCCGCCGGGGTATTGACGGCCCGGTGCATGGCGGCCAGTCGTTCGGTTCCGGCCCGGTGGTACTGCGCCAGCATTTCGATGCCGATATAGCGGCGTCCGGCACGGTATGCAGCGACGCAGGTCGAACCGCTTCCGGCAAACGGGTCGAGAACAATCGCGCCCGGGGCGCTGAATGACTCAATCAGCGGCTGTAGCGCCTCCACCGGTTTCTGCGTCGGATGCAGGGTATTACCGGTATACGGGAAGGGCAGCACATCCGGCAGCGGTTTAAGGGGCGGCACGGGGCGGCCTTTGGCAAGGACATAAGCCCCTTCATGGCAGTAGTCCACAAATCCGCGTCGGGCCCTGGCGTTACGACGGTTGGAGGCATAGTTTTTGGTGAACACAAGCTGGCCCACGGCATAGAATCCTGCCGCCTTCCACGCGGCCATAAAGCGGTCCACACGGTTCCAGCCGTAGAAGCTCACCATAAGCGCGTCTTTTTTAAGGACGCGATACATCTCCAGCGTGGCCGGTTGCAGCCATTCGTCCGTCACATCCCCGGCAATCTGTCTGCCCTGGCGGTCCTTAAAACCGACGAGGTAAGGCGGATCGGTCACAATAAGGTCCACGGCACGGTCGGGGAATCCGCGCATCACATCAATACAGTTCCCGAGAATGAATCTGGACATGGCAGCACTCCTGTAGTCAGAGGGGGCAGGAGGCATCACCGCGATACCGTTCCCTGCCGCACGCTGCCTGTTCATCGCGTCCGGTCACGGGTCAGGCCGACCGTGGAATACCGCAGCCGTCCGTCTTTTCGACGGCAAGGATATGCCGCGAAAGCGGCTTGAAGGGCGTTCCTTAAAAGGGCGAGGGACTGGCGTACACTCTCAACGACGCCGGG
>NZ_GL882856.1:7187-10432 GCF_000195655.1 Klebsiella sp. MS 92-3 | reverse complement strand
GTCCGCCCCGCGCCCGCCGGCTTAGTGATCGAGATAGATATAGTTTTCCCAGCTTTTCATACGGATCAGGATCTTCCTGATCAGCGACAGCTCTTTCAGATGATCCGAGTAGACCGCCGCCTCGAGGGTGGCCCCCTGAGGCAGAGCGTATTCGGCAAATCGCGGATCGGTCACCTTCAGCACCACCAGCGCCCGGCCATGGGTATTGAGCGCGTCTGTGGTCAGCAGTTTGCCCTGCCCCTGGAACTGGCTCTCGCCAATCGCCGGCAGCACGTCGGCCACTTCTCCGCGAAAGACGGTGCCCGGGATAGCCGGAAACATCAGCTCCGCGGGCTCGCCTTTGTGCAGACGCTGCAGGGCGTTCTGGCGAAATGCCGCGACGTACTCCCGCGAGGCGGCGCCCTCCACCGGCACAAAGGTCATCAGCGGGATCATCCCCAGCGCAGTGGACATGGTGCCCGGCCGTAAGCCGACGGTACTGACATAGCCATCCTCCGGGGCGCGGACGACGGTGTTCTCCAGCTGAAACTGCGCCTTTTGCAGCTGCGCCAGCAGGGAGGCCACGGTGGTATTTTTGCCCTTCACCACCGAGTCCAGCGCATTACGCGCCTGAACCACCTTTGCCTGAGCCGCGCTGACGCTGGCTTCATCGGCTTTCCACGTCTGCAGACGGGTATCAACCATTTGATCGGAGAAGGCGCCCTGAGCATGGCCCTCCCGATAGCGGGCATACTCCCGCCGCGACTGGTCGCGCTGGGCCACCGCACGGCTCAGCTCGGCCTGCGCCTGGCTTAACGCCGCGTTTAAGGAGAGCGCATCCTGACTGGCTGCTTTTATCTGCGCCTGCAGATCGTCCACTTTCGCCTGGAACGGCGTCGGGTCGAGGGTAAACAGCACATCGCCCTTATGCAGCATCTGGTTAGGCTTCACCGGTACGCTCTGCACCCGGCCGCGTACCTGCGACACAATCGGCACGGTGCGAAACACCTGGTTACCGACGTCGGTATAAGGGAAGTTGTAGTTCATCCCGAAGATCACCGCGCCAATCAGGGCGATACCGCCGAGCACCGCCGTCGGCACGGTCCACTTATTGAGCGGGATGCGAAAAACTTTAAACACCACGATGCATAGCGCGGCGTAGGTCAGCAACATTAACGTTTCCATTATTTTGCCTCCTTCGCTTTCAGAACGTCCACCTCGCGCTGGACCTGTTCCAGCTGCTGGACCACCGTTTCCAGACGCTGATGCAGCGCCTGCTGCTCGTCGGCAATGTGGCGCATCCCCCATCCGCGGTCTTCGCGCCACAGCGTCGCCCAGATCCATAACAAGGGCCACAGCGCGTGGAGGGTAAATAAGCTGACCCAACCGGCATAATGAATCGCATCCTGATGAGGATGACGCCGCTCTTTGGCGATTTCATAAGGAATATCGTGAATAACAATCACGCCATAAAAAAGTATTAAGGCCACGGCGATCAGAATGGCCAGCGCCACATAGTCCAGGGTCATAAAATAACTCCAGAGTGCAAGGTTAAATAAATAAAACAGCCAGATTCAGGCGTAACGGGGCCGGGGGAAAAAGCGCGCTTAGCGCTTTCCCTGGCGGTAATAGCAACGTGATGGCGTGAATCTGCCGAATCGGATTTAGAATTTCTCAGGAATATGACGGTCGATGGAGATCAGCTTGCCTTTTTTCACAGTGATATATCCCCCCTCGCGCAGCGCGGCCAGCACCTGGTACACATAGCTGCGCGAGAGATTGGTTCGTTTAATAATAAATGCCGACAGGCTCTCATGCTGACCCCCATCAATTTCGCCGCGATATAAATAGCGCGACAGCATCGATTTAATGGTCTGAAAGCTGGTCTGGCTGCCGCGTTCATAGTGGGCATCAAGGGCAAATATGCCCATATAGGCCAGGATCGTGGTCAGCTCTTGCATATAGCCCGGCGACGAATGAAAGAATATTCGCTCAAAATCGCTGGCGGTTATTTTCGCCAGCTGGCACTCGCCCAGACACTGATAATAGAGCGCGACCGACGGACAATAATGTTCCAGTAATCCTAACGGCATATGCGCGATAACAATCCCGACCAGGTTCTGCTCATCGCCAAAGGCCAATGTCATTTGCCCCTGCAGCAGAAAGTAGAGATAGCCCGGCTGCGGAATAAAGCCCTGGTCTTTGCCCAAACTCAGCGTTTCACTGCAGGCGATCACCGCCGGCAGATGCGTAGTCAGCGTCAGCTTCTGGTACCGATCGTAAATATCGCCAAAACTGGGGTTCATCGCGCTACGCACTCCTTTACCTTTGGCCACCGCGGCGGGGCTAACCGCGACCTGGTGAACTATACCTAAGCGGGTGGGGAAGGAAAAGTCCAGATCTGGAGTGGCGAAATATTCCGCCTGGCTCACATTTTTTACCCTCGCCTCCCTGTTTCGTGACCCAATCGTTCCGCTTACCGGTGGGCTGTGCTTTAATGAGCTAAACCGGTTTAATAAAGTTTAGCTTAGAGGAGCTTGTCGTATGAATGGAAAAATCTGGGTACTCGGCGATGCGGTCGTCGATCTCCTGCCCGATGGAGAGGGCCGCCTGCTGCAATGCCCCGGCGGCGCGCCGGCCAACGTGGCGGTCGGTGTGGCGCGGCTCGGCGGTGACAGCGGGTTTATCGGCCGCGTCGGCGACGATCCCTTCGGCCGTTTTATGCGTCACACCCTGGCGCAGGAGCAAGTGGATGTGAACTATATGCGCCTCGATGCGGCGCAGCGCACCTCCACGGTGGTGGTCGATCTCGATAGCCACGGGGAGCGCACCTTTACCTTTATGGTCCGTCCGAGCGCCGACCTGTTCCTTCAGCCCGAGGATCTCCCGCCGTTTGCCGCCGGTCAGTGGCTGCACGTCTGCTCCATCGCTCTCAGCGCGGAGCCGAGCCGCAGCACGACATTCGCGGCGATGGAGGCGATAAAGCGCGCCGGGGGCTATGTCAGCTTCGACCCCAATATCCGCAGCGACCTGTGGCAGGATCCGCAGGACCTTCGCGACTGTCTCGACCGGGCGCTGGCCCTCGCCGACGCCATAAAACTTTCGGAAGAGGAGCTGGCGTTTATCAGCGGCAGCGACGACATCGTCAGCGGCATCGCCCGGCTGAACGCCCGCTTCCAGCCGACGCTACTGCTGGTGACCCAGGGTAAAGCGGGGGTCCAGGCCGCCCTGCGCGCGGGGGGGGGGCGCCCCCCCCCCCCCCCCCC
>NZ_GL882856.1:6872-7113 GCF_000195655.1 Klebsiella sp. MS 92-3 | reverse complement strand
CAGGTTAGCCACTTCCCTGCCCGCCCGGTGGTGGCCGTCGATACCACCGGCGCCGGCGATGCCTTTGTCGCCGGGCTACTCGCCGGCCTCGCCGCCCACGGTATCCCGGACAACCTCGCAGCCCTGGCTCCCGACCTCGCGCTGGCGCAAACCTGCGGCGCCCTGGCCACCACCGCCAAAGGCGCCATGACCGCCCTGCCCTACAGGGACGATCTTCAGCGCTCGCTGTGATCCCCTTGGG
>NZ_GL882856.1:6209-6730 GCF_000195655.1 Klebsiella sp. MS 92-3 | reverse complement strand
CCCACTTTGCTGGCGACATCACAATTCTTAAACCGGTTTAGCAATTTTTATTTTCACCGCGTTACCGACATGTTTACCATATCAACTAAACCGGTTTAGCAAACATTAGCACACTCACTGATTTACCTTTGGATGTCACCAACATGTATAAAAAACGGAAGTTAGCCATTCTTATTGCTTTGCTAACCGGCACCGCCGCCGCCCATGGGCAGACAGACCTGAACAGCATTGAAGCGCGTCTCGCCGCCCTGGAAAAACGCCTGCAGGACGCCGAGACCCGCGCCAGCACTGCCGAAAGCCGCGCCGCCTCAGCGGAGCAGAAAGTTCAGCAGTTAACCCAGCAGCAGCAGCAAACCCAGGCCACCACCCAGCAGGTGGCCTGGCGCACCACTCAACTGGAAGAAAAAGCCGAACGGCCCGGCGGCTTTGAGTTCCACGGCTATGCGCGTTCCGGGGTGATCATGAACGACTCGGCCGCCAGTACCAAATCCGGCGCTTATATGACCCCCCCCCCCGGGGGG
>NZ_GL882856.1:4909-6155 GCF_000195655.1 Klebsiella sp. MS 92-3 | reverse complement strand
CGCCCCGCCCGCCAGTACCAAATCCGGCGCTTATATGCCCCCCGCCGGGGAGACCGGCGGCGCCATTGGTCGCCTGGGCAACCAGGCCGACACCTATGTGGAAATGAACCTCGAACATAAACAGACCCTGGACAACGGGGCGACCACCCGTTTCAAAGTGATGGTGGCCGACGGACAGACCACCTATAACGACTGGACGGCAAGCAGCAGCGATCTGAACGTGCGCCAGGCGTTCGTCGAGCTGGGCAACCTGCCGACCTTCGAAGGCCCGTTCAAAGGCTCGACCCTGTGGGCCGGGAAACGCTTTGACCGCGACAACTTCGACATCCACTGGATTGACTCGGATGTGGTGTTCCTCGCCGGGACCGGCGGCGGGATCTACGACGTGAAATGGAACGACAGCCTGCGCAGCAACTTCTCGTTATACGGCCGCAACTTTGGCGATATCGCCGACAGCAGCAACAGCGTGCAGAACTATATCGTCAGCATGAATAACTTTGCCGGCCCGGTGCAGATGATGGTCAGCGGGATGCGGGCGAAAGATAATGACGACCGCCAGGACGCGAACGGCAATCTGGTGAAAGGCGATGCCGCTAACACCGGGGTTCATGCCCTGCTGGGCCTGCACAATGAGAGCTTCTATGGCCTGCGCGACGGGACCAGCAAAACGGCCCTGCTGTACGGCCACGGGCTGGGCGCCGAGGTTAAAGGCATCGGCTCCGACGGCGCGCTGCGCCCGGGGGCCAATACCTGGCGCTTCGCCAGCTATGGCACTACGCCGCTGAGCGATCGCTGGTTTATTGCCCCGGCCGTGCTGGCGCAGAGCAGTAAAGATCGTTATGTCGATGGCGACAGCTATCAGTGGGCCACCCTCAACCTGCGTCTGATTCAGGAAGTGACGCAGAACTTCGCCCTCGCCTGGGAGGGGAGCTATCAGTACATGGATCTGCAGCCTGAAGGCTACAACGATCGCCATGCGGTCAATGGCAGCTTCTACAAGCTGACCTTCGCCCCGACCTTCAAGGTGGGCAGCATCGGCGACTTCTTCTCGCGGCCGGAGATCCGCTTCTATACATCGTGGATGGACTGGAGCAAAAAACTGGACAACTACGCCAACGATGACGCGTTAGGCAGCAACGGATTCAAATCGGGCGGCGAATGGTCGTTCGGTATGCAAATGGAGACCTGGTTCTGACGGCAACCGGGGCGACAGGGTAAATAACACATAAATATAAGGTTCGCCGCG
>NZ_GL882856.1:1842-4749 GCF_000195655.1 Klebsiella sp. MS 92-3 | reverse complement strand
GCCCCCGCCCACGCCATATCATCATGCATTTAGAGGGTACTATGGATTTTGAACAGATTTCCCGCTCACTGCTTCCCCTGCTGGGCGGCAAGGAAAATATCGCCAGCGCCGCGCACTGCGCCACCCGCCTGCGGCTGGTGCTGGTCGACGACGCGCTCGCCGATCAGCAGGCGATTGGCAAAATCGACGGGGTGAAAGGCTGCTTTCGCAATGCCGGACAGATGCAGATCATCTTCGGCACCGGGGTGGTCAATAAAGTCTATGCCGCCTTTATCCAGGCCGCAGGCATCAGCGAATCGAGCAAATCCGAAGCCGCCGACCTGGCGGCGAAAAAGCTGAACCCGTTCCAGCGCATCGCCCGCCTGCTGTCCAACATCTTCGTGCCGATTATTCCGGCCATCGTCGCCTCCGGCCTGCTGATGGGCCTGCTGGGGATGGTGAAAACCTACGGTTGGGTCGACCCGAGCAACGCTCTCTATATCATGCTGGATATGTGCAGTTCGGCGGCGTTTATCATTCTGCCGATCCTGATCGGCTTTACCGCCGCCCGCGAATTTGGCGGTAACCCCTATCTGGGCGCGACCCTCGGCGGGATCCTCACCCACCCGGCGCTGACCAACGCCTGGGGCGTCGCCGCCGGCTTCCACACCATGAATTTCTTCGGCATCGAAGTGGCGATGATCGGCTACCAGGGCACCGTCTTCCCGGTGCTGCTGGCGGTGTGGTTTATGAGCATGGTCGAGAAGCGGCTGCGCCGCGTGATCCCTGACGCGCTGGACCTGATCCTCACTCCGTTCCTGACGGTGATTATCTCCGGCTTTATCGCCCTGCTGCTGATCGGCCCGGCCGGTCGCGCGCTCGGCGACGGCATTTCGTTTATCCTCAGCACGCTTATCAGCCATGCCGGCTGGCTGGCGGGCCTGCTGTTCGGCGGCCTCTATTCGGTGATCGTCATTACCGGTATCCATCACAGCTTCCATGCCATCGAGGCCGGACTGCTGGGCAACCCATCGATTGGCGTCAACTTCCTGCTGCCGATCTGGGCGATGGCCAACGTCGCCCAGGGCGGCGCCTGCTTTGCGGTGTGGTTTAAAACCAAAGATGCCAAAATAAAAGCCATCACCCTGCCGTCGGCGTTTTCGGCGATGCTGGGGATCACCGAGGCGGCAATCTTCGGGATTAACCTGCGCTTTGTGAAACCGTTTATCGCCGCGCTGGTGGGCGGTGCCGCCGGCGGCGCCTGGGTGGTGTCGATGCACGTCTACATGACCGCGGTGGGCCTGACGGCGATCCCGGGAATGGCTATCGTGCAGGCCAGCTCGCTGCTGAACTACATTATCGGAATGGCGATCGCCTTCGCCGTGGCCTTCGCGCTCTCTCTGACGCTGAAATACAAAACGGACGCTGAATAATGTCATTACCGTCACGCCTGCCTGCGATCCTGCAGGCCGTTATGCAGGGCCAGCCGCAGGCGCTGGCCGACAGCCATTATCCGCAATGGCATCTGGCGCCGGTCAACGGACTGCTGAACGATCCTAACGGCTTTTGCCAGGTCGCCGGGCGTTACCACCTGTTTTATCAGTGGAACCCGCTCGCCTGCGACCATACCTATAAGTGCTGGGGACACTGGAGCTCTGCCGATCTGCTGCACTGGCGGCACGAACCTATCGCCCTGATGCCGGATGAAGAGTATGACCGCAACGGCTGCTACTCTGGCAGCGCGGTCGAGTTCGAGGGCGCCCTGACTCTGTGCTACACCGGCAACGTGAAATTCCCCGACGGCGGGCGCACCGCCTGGCAATGTCTGGCGACCGAGAATGCTGATGGCACCTTCCGCAAGCTGGGGCCGGTGCTGCCGCTGCCAGAAGGCTATACCGGCCATGTGCGCGACCCTAAAGTGTGGCGGCAGGACGGGCGCTGGTACATGGTTCTTGGGGCGCAGGATGTGCAACAGCGCGGCAAAGTGCTGCTGTTTACCGCCAGCGACCTGCGGGAGTGGCGCCTGGTGGGCGAGATCGCCGGGCACGACGTGAACGGCCTGGCGAACGCCGGCTACATGTGGGAGTGCCCGGATCTTTTTCCGCTGGCGGACACCCACCTGCTGATCTGCTGCCCGCAGGGGCTGGCCCGCGAAGCGCAGCGCTTTCTCAATACCTATCCGGCGGTGTGGATGGCAGGCAGCTTCGACGCCAAACGCGGGATCTTCGACCACGGCCCGCTGCACGAGCTGGACAGCGGATTTGAGTTCTACGCGCCGCAGACCATGCAGGCCGATGATGGCCGCCGCCTGCTGGTCGGCTGGATGGGCGTCCCCGACGGGGACGAGATGCATCAGCCCACCCGCGCGCAGGGCTGGATCCATCAGATGACCTGCGTGCGTGAGCTGGAGTGGCAGGCTGGCACTCTGTATCAGCGTCCGCTGCGCGAGCTGGCCGCTCTGCGCGAGGAAGCCCAGGGCTGGCGCGGGCAGACCCTGCCCCTCGCCCCGATGGAGCTGGCCTTTGACATCGCCCCCAACAGCACGCTGGGGCTGGACTTTGCCGGCGCCCTGCAGCTCACCGTCAATCGCGACGGCCTGCGTCTGTCGCGTCGCGGCCTGCAGACGGCGGAGATGCATCACCGCTACTGGCGCGGCGAGGCGCGACGCCTGCGGATCTTTATCGACCGCTCCAGCGTGGAGATTTTCATCAACGATGGCGAGGGGGTGATGAGCAGCCGCTTCTTCCCGGGCTATCCGGGGCAGCTCATCTTCAGCGGTGCGACGCCGGTGGCATTCTGCCGCTGGCTGCTGCGGCCATGCATGGTAGAATAAGCGTTTTGCTTTCAGGCTCCCGGGTGCTGATGAAAACCAAACGCGTAACTATCAAAGATATCGCCGAACTGGCGGGCGGCTCCCAAGCGACCGCC
>NZ_GL882856.1:0-1734 GCF_000195655.1 Klebsiella sp. MS 92-3 | reverse complement strand
CGGGCGTCTCCAAAGCGACCGCCAGCCTGGTACTCAACGGTCGTGGTAAAGAGCTGCGCGTGGCGCAGGAGACGCGCGAGCGCGTACTGGCGATCGCTCGCGAACAGCACTATCAGCCGAGCATTCACGCGCGCTCGCTGCGCGATAACCGCAGCCATACCATTGGTCTGGTGGTGCCGGAGATCACCAACTACGGGTTTGCCGTTTTCTCCCACGAGCTTGAGACGCTCTGCCGGGAAGCCGGCGTGCAGCTGCTTATCTCCTGCACCGACGAAAACCCAGGCCAGGAGAGCGTGGTGGTCAATAACATGATCGCCCGCCAGGTCGACGGCCTGATAGTCGCCTCTTGTATGCACAGCGATGCCGACTATCAGAAACTTAGCGAACAGCTGCCGGTGGTGCTGTTTGACCGCTCCCCCAGCGACAGCGCCCTGCCGCTGGTGATGACCGACTCGGTCACCCCAACGGCCGAGCTGATCTCCCGTATCGCGCCTCAGCATGCGGACGAGTTCTGGTTTCTCGGCGGCCAGCCGCGGCTGTCGCCGTCGCGCGACCGGCTGGCGGGGTTCACCCAGGGCCTGGCCCAGGCGGGGATCACGCTGCGTCCCGAGTGGGTGATCAACGGCAACTACCACCCCAGCTCCGGCTATGAGATGTTCGCGGCGCTCTGCGCGCGGCTGGGGCGTCCGCCGAAGGCGCTCTTCACCGCGGCCTGCGGGCTGCTCGAAGGGGTGCTGCGCTATATGAGCCAGCATCATCTGCTGGATTCCAATATTCATCTCGCCAGCTTCGACGATCACTATCTGTATGATTCGCTTTCCCTGCGCATTGATACCGTGCAGCAGGATAATCGCCAGCTGGCCTGGCACTGCTACGATCTGCTCAGCCAGCTGATCGACGGTCAGGCCCCGGAGCCGCTTCAGCGCTACCTGCCCGCCACCCTGCAGATTCGCCATCCCTGACGGCGCGGTTGGCAATTAGCGTTTTCGCCTGGCGCGCGCCGCCTGCCTCAGCGCCAGCAGCGCGCTGGCGAGCACCCGCCAAGGCCGATCGTTACCGGCCAGCGGTAAGCCACCAGCAACGAGGGCAATCCACCATCCGGCGCCAGCATCACCAGATTCCAGCCCGCCAGCCCCGCGTTGCCGTTCAGCGCCCGGCTTAACATCCTTTGATGCGGGGCGAATGGCTGAATGGTCTGGTAGTGGCTGCCGAACAGCGGGGGCTGCATCTCTCGCGGGAACTGCGCCTGCACCTGGGCCAGCACGCTGGCCGGCAGCGCGTGCGATGCCGCCAGCAGATGCCCGTCGCCATTCACCAGCAGCAGCTGATAATGCCGCTCCTGGGCGAGGGTCTGGAGAGCGGCGCGCATCGCCGCCAGCGGCCAGGTCGCTTCCCGCTGCGGCGCCGGAATGTTCATCCGCCGCTCAAGGCGTTCCGCCACCCACTGCGCATCCTCCTCCAGCTGGCGGATCTGCCTCTCACGGAAAACCTCTCTGGCCGGCAAATTCATGCCCCGACCGAGCGCCAGGATCGCCAGCCCCGCGAGCAGCGTGACGATAAGGCCCCTTTTTCCCGCTAGCCAGCGCGGCGAGAATTTGCCAAAGGATGGTGTATTCATACGACTCCAGAAACCGCAGGCCACGCGTGGCCCCTGACGAATGGACAACGGAAGTGGCGAAACTGTACAGGATGCGCAGCGCGGGCAAAACAGACAGGCGGAGCCTGGCGGGGGGG
>NZ_GL882855.1:81844-82236 GCF_000195655.1 Klebsiella sp. MS 92-3 | reverse complement strand
CATAACGCAGAAGATTAACCGGGAGCGCAAAATACGCTGAAGCCACAGATAACATAAAAGACTTCCCGGCAGTGCTTTCCCTCACCCAGGCCTTCTTCCGGAGGGAGAGAGAACCGTACGGCAGTCGTTGCCGTTCCATGACGCTCCCTGCGCCACGGAGAACCAGGTGCAGCACCACGAAGCGGGAGCACAGAGTACGCTGAAGTCACGCGTGAGAAACGCTTTCCCGGGCTGAGAACCAGGAAAACCGATAACCGTCTCCGGCAAGAAATCAGGCTCCGAGCCCAACATGTTGCCGGGTGGCGCTTCGCTTACCCGGCCTACAAAGGCTACCCGCGATTTGGCGCTCTATTCGCGCCCTTCGTAGGCCCGCGCAAGCGTAGCGCCGCCGG
>NZ_GL882855.1:76945-81834 GCF_000195655.1 Klebsiella sp. MS 92-3 | reverse complement strand
AGGCCCGCGCAAGCGTAGCGCCGCCGGGCAAGGACAGCGGGCACGGAGCCGATTTTTTGCCGGGTGGCGGCTGCGCCTGACCCGGCCTACAAAACCAGGGCTGACCGTACCGCCCTCGCGGCAGACCCCACGTTCAGCGCCGCCGGGCAGTTATTGCGCCTGCTGCTGCGCCTGCGCCAGCTGGCGGACGATCGCCTCGCGCCGCGCATCCCCTTCCGGTAGCCGGGCCAGCAACGCCTGCAGGGCCGCCACGGCCTCGGGGTAATCTTCATTACGCACCGCGCTCAGGGCCAGCATCTCAAGCACCGGCAGGCTGTTCGGCTGCCGCTGATGCAGGTCGCGCAGCAGCAGCTCGCCCATCCGAACCTGGCCGCTATCTCCCGCCCGCACCAGCGCGCTGGCGTAATCGAAAGCCGCCGCCGGGTCGTCCGCCGCCAGAGCATGCGCCCGGCCAAAGGCGCCGATCGCCGTCTCGCCATCGTTTAACAACAGGCCCAGCCGCCCAAGCAGCTGCCAGCCGGCGAGGTCGTTCGGCGTATCCTGCAGGTGGCTGCGCAGGCCAAGCCGCAGCTCCGCCAGCTCATCCATTCGCAGCGGCGCCGCCGTCGGGTCCTTAACCTGCTGCAACAGTGCAGGATAATGTCGTTCAGCCTGCTGCCAGAGCAGCACCTGACCAATATCGCTGGTTTTCAGATACAGGCCCAGACTCAGGACCACCAGCAGCAGCGCGCCCGGAAGCAGCGCCCAGCGGCGTAACGGCCGTTCGCCAGACTGTGCCTGGGGCGGAATATCCGTCAGCAGGGTGCGCTGCAGTTCGACGACCAGCGCCGGGTTGTCCTCGCCGCGCTCCTGCGCCAGCTCCTGCAGGCGCGACTGGTACAGGGCGCGGTTGAGGGCATCGCGGTCTACCGCCCCTTTGCCCGACCACGGGAAGTACAGCAGCCCCAGCGCGCCAGCCAGCAACAGCCCGGCGATAACTACCAACAGGCTCATCGTTCTTTTCCTTCTTGCAATAATGCCGCCAGCCGCTGGCGCTCTTCGACGCTGAGCGCCGCGTCAGGAATGTCGCGACGGCGCGCGCGGGCGATAATCACTCCCGCGCCCGCCAGCACGAACAGCCCCGGCCCCAGCCACAGCAGCACCGTGCCCGCGGTCAGCGGCGGCTCGTAGCTGACAAAATGACCGTAGCGGGCCACCATATAGTCAACGATCTGCCCTTTCGTTTTCCCCTGCTGCATCAGCTCGTACACCTTCTGCCGCATATCAGCGGCAATCATCGCGTTTGAGTCGGCGATGCTGTTGTTCTGGCATTTCGGGCAGCGCAGTTGGGAGGTGATCTCGCGGAAGGCCTGCTCCTGGGCCTCATCCTTAAACTGCCAGGTATCGATGGCGGCCCACGTCTGGCCGGTCAGCATCAGCGCCAGCAGGATGACTATTACACGTCTCATCAGCCCGCCCTCCGGTTGTATTGATCCCACAGCGGCTGGAGCTCCTCGCGCCACACCCGTTCGTTCAGGTCGCCGGCGTGCCGCCAGCGGATAATGCCCTGACCGTCGATGAGAAACGTCTCCGGCGCGCCATAGACCCCGAGATCCAGGCCAAGCATGCCGTTGCCGTCGTAGAGGCTCAGCCTGTAGGGATTACCCAGGCGCTGCAGCCAGCTCATCGCCTTCTGGCGATCGTCTTTGTAGTTCATCCCCACCACCCTCACGCCCTGCTGCGCCAGGCCGTTGAGAAACTGATGCTCGGCGCGACAGGTTGGACACCAGGTGGCCCAGACGTTGAGCAGCAGCGGCTTGCCGTCAATCAGCGTCCGTCGGTCCAGCGTCTGACCGGGGGTATTCAGCGCTTCAAGGCGAAATTCCGGCAGCGGTTTGCCAATCAGCGCCGACTCGAGGGTCGTCGGGTCATCGCCATCGGCGTTGCGCATCAGCTGCCAGAACAGCGCGGCGGCCAGCGCCAGAAACAGCACCAGCGGGATAAACAGTAGCTTCCGGTTCATGAGGCCTCCTGCAGCTTCTTACGCATCCGGTAGCGCGGGTCGAGCATGCAGCACAGACCGCCGAGGGCCATCAGCACCCCGCCGTACCAGATCCAGCGAACGAACGGTTTATAGTACAGACGCACCGCCCAGCTGCCGTCGCTCAGCTCTTCCCCCAGCGCGGCGTACAGATCGCGGGTCAGCCCGCCGCTGATCGCCGCCTCGGTCATCATCATCCGGCTGGCGGTGTAAAAGCGCTTCTCAGCATACAGCGTCGCTTCCGGGCGGCCGTTGCGGGTCACGGCGATAATGCCTTCGCCGCCGGTCCAGTTGGGCCCGACGATATTGCGCACGCCGTTAAACACAAAGTGATAGCGGTGGATATCGATGCTGTCGCCGGGACGCATCCGTACATCGCGCTCCACGCTGTAGTTCTGGCTGAAGGTGATGCCGATAACGGTCACCGCCACGCCGACGTGACCGAGCACCATCCCCCACTGGCTGCGGGTCAGGGCGCGCAGGCCGCGCCAGAAACCGTGGCGGTGGGTGGCCCGTTCGTGAACCTCCAGCAGGGCGAAGATCAGCACCCACAGGGCCATCATCAGGCCAGTGACCGCCATGGCGGTGATACGATCCTGCAGCAGCCACGGCAGCGCCAGAGAAAGTGACAACGTCACCAGCAGAGCGATAATCAGGCGCTTAATCTGCCTGGCGACGTCATCGCGCCGCCAGCGGATCAGCGGCCCCAGCCCCAGCAGCAGCGCAAACGGCGCCATCAGGGCGGTGAACATGGTGTTAAAGAACGGCTCGCCGATGGAGATGCTGCCGAGGCCCAGCTCTTTATGCACCAGCGGCAGCAGCGTTCCGAGGAGCACCACCAGCATCGCGGCCATCAGCAAGATATTGTTGCCAAGCAGGAACGTCTCGCGCGACCAAAGCGTATGTTCCACCCGCGCCCGCACCCGGCCGCCCTTCAGGGCGTACAGCAGCAGCGACCCGCCGATGGCGACAATCAGCAGTACCAGAATAAACAGCCCGCGCGACGGATCCGAGGCGAAGGCATGCACCGAAACCAGCACCCCGGAGCGCACCAGGAAGGTGCCCAGCAGGCACAGGGAGAAGGCGGCGATGGCCAGCAGCACCGTCCAGGCGCGGAAGCTGCCCCGCTTCTCGGTTACCGCCAGGGAGTGCAGCAGCGCGGTTCCCACCAGCCACGGCATAAACGAGGCGTTTTCCACCGGGTCCCAGAACCACCAGCCGCCCCAGCCCAGTTCGTAGTATGCCCACGCCGAGCCCAGCACGATGCCGAGAGTGAGGAACATCCATGCCGCCTGGGTCCAGGGACGCGACCAGCGCGCCCAGGCAGTATCCAGCCGGCCCGCCAGCAGCGAGGCGATGGCGAAGGCGAAAGCCACCGAGAAGCCGACGTAACCCATATAGAGGATCGGCGGATGGAAAATCATGCCGATATCCTGCAGCAGCGGATTGAGGTCGCGGCCATCAATGGGGTACTGCGGCAGGCCGCGGCTGAACGGGTTGGAGGTAAAGAGGATAAACAGCAGGAACCCAAAGGCGATCATCCCCATCACCGCCAGCACCCGGGCGACGGCGTCGAGCGGCATCCGGCGGCTGAAGATGGCGACGGCGAAGGTCCAGACGCTGAGCAGCAGAACCCACAGCAGCAGCGAGCCCTCGTGCGCCCCCCAGGTTGCCGCCACCCGATACCACACCGGCAGCGCGCTGTTGGAGTTTTCCGCCACGTAGCGGACGGTAAAGTCATTGACCACAAAGGCGTGCACCAGCAGCAGGAAGGCGCCGCCGATACAGGCGAATAGCCCCCAGGCCAGCGGCCGCGCCAGGGCCATCAGCCGCCGATCCTGCCGCGCCGCGCCCCACAGGGGATAGACGCTCAGGAGCAGCGCCAGCCCCGCCGCCAGACACAATAAAAAGTTGCCCAGCTCCGGCATCATGGCTGCGCCCCCGTTTTCTCCGGCGTCATGGCGTTTTTCACCTCCGGCGGCGTGTAATTTTCATCATGTTTGGCCAGCACCTGCTGGGCGGTAATATGCCGCTCGCCGTCCAGTACGCCCTGGGCCACCACGCCCTGCCCTTCACGAAACAGGTCCGGCAAAATGCCCTTATAGCTGACGTCCACCACCCCGCGGGCGTCATACAGCTTAAAGCGCACGTCGAGAGTTTGCGGGTCGCGCTGCAGGGAGCCCGGCTGAACGTAGCCCCCCACCCGCAGGCGCTGCCCGGTATGGGGTAGCGCCCGGGTTTCCGTTTTGCCGTAGATAATTTCCCCCGGGGTGTAGAACAGATCGATATTGCTGCTCAGGGCGTACAGCGTCAGGCTGACGGTGAGCCCAAGTCCGGCGAGCACCGCCAGCACGATATACAGCCGGGTTTTACGACGCGCTTGCATCCGCGCCCTCCTTGTCATGTTCGCGGGCGGCAGCGATCCGCCGCTCGCGCGCCTGCTGGCGTCGCACCTCATGGAACAGCGCCCGCCGCGCCCACAGGGTATGCACCGTCAGCAGGCCAAAGGCGGCGACGGCCACGGCCACCGCCAGCCAGACGTACACGGCATAGCCGCCCATATTCAGGAAGGCGGCGAAAGACGAAAAGGCGGGGCTCATCGGGCGGCTCCTTTATTCACCAGCGCCACCACCCACGGTCGACGGCGCTCCAGCTGCAGGATCAGGTTACGCAGGCGCATCAGGGTCAGGGTGACCGACAGCGTGAGGAAGGCAAAGATGCAGATCCGCAGCGGCAGACGCATGCTTGGGTCGATGGTTTGCTGCAGGTTGGTCGAGCCCTGGTGCAGGGTGTTCCACCAGTAGACCGAGTAATGAATGATGGGCAGATTGACCACCCCGACCAGCACGAGGATCCCCGCCGCGCGCCC
>NZ_GL882855.1:67242-76788 GCF_000195655.1 Klebsiella sp. MS 92-3 | reverse complement strand
TCGTCAAAGGCGTGCCACAGGGCGATGACCCCGGCATACAGAAACAGCAGCACCAGCTCCGAGGTCAGACGGGCATCCCAGATCCACCAGGTCCCCCACATCGGCTTGCCCCATGCCGCGCCGCTGACCAGCGCCACCAGGGTGCAGACCGCCCCCACCGGCGCCAGGGCAGCGATCGCCAGGTCGGCCATTTTGATCTGCCAGACCACCCCGACGAAGGCCGCGACGGCCATCGCCAGGTACAGCCCCATCGACCACATCGCCGCCGGGACGTGAAGGTACATGATCCGGTAGCTTTCCCCCTGCTGATAGTCCGCGGGGGCGAAGCCAAAGCCCCACCCCAGGCCGATGACCAGCAACAGCGCGCTCAACGCCGCCAGCCAGGGGATCCAGCATCCGCACAGGCGGTACAGCCGCTCGGGGATCGCCAGTTGATGTAACGCTTTCCACATAGACGCTTACTCACACGGTTATGATGGCCGCGCCCGCAGGCGCAGCGAGTTATCGCACGGTCAGCCGCAGCGCAGCGGCGGTGGCGAACGGACACAGGGTGGCGCTGGCGGTTAAGAACGCCGCCAGCATCGCCAGATAGCCGCTGACCGGGAGCCCGGCGGCCGCCGCCTGGCAGGCCGCGGTGGCGAAAATCAGCAGCGGCACCGCCAGCGGCAGCACCAGCAGGCTCAGCAGGACGCCGCCGCGCTTCAGGCCGACCGTCAGGCCAACCCCCACCGCGCCGAGAAAACTGAGCGTCGGGGTGCCGAGCAGCAAGGTCAGCGCCAGCACACCGGCGTCATGCAGACTCATCCCCAGCAGCAGCGCCGCCAGCGGCGAGACGATCAGCAGCGGCAGGCCGCTCATCATCCAGTGGGCAACCACCTTCACCAGCACCACCGCCACCAGCGGCGTCGGCAGGAGCATCAGTTGCTCCAGGGAACCGTCCTGCCAGTCGTCGCGAAACAACCGATCCATCACCAGCAGCGCCGCCAGCAGCGCGGCGACCCACACCACGCCCGGCGCAATCTGCGCCAGCAGCTGCGGCGCGGCGCCGACGCCGAACGGAAACAGGGTGATGACGATCAGAAAGAACCAGAGCGGATTGAGGATCTCCGCCCCGCTGCGCCACGCCAGGCGCAGTTCCCGGGCCAACAGCGCACGCATCATTGCCCGCCTCCAGCCTCGCCGCCGAGGCGCAGGGTGCGCAACGGACAGCCCAGCGGCCGCAGCGGCTGGTGGGTGGTGAGGATGGCGCATCCCCCCTGCCGGGCGTGCTGCTCCAGGCGACGGGTCAGGGTTTCCATCGCCGTGGCGTCGAGGGCGGTGAACGGCTCATCGAGGATCCACAGCGGCGCGTCGGTTAACCACAGGCGGGTGAGCGCCACCCGACGCTGCTGCCCGGCGGAGAGCTGGCTCAAGGGGAGATCTTCATAGCCCGCCAGGCCGACGGCGGCGAGGGCGCTTTCCCGCTGCTGAAGGCGGCTGGCCGGAAAGAAGAAACGCAGGTTTTCATCGGCGGTCAGCGCCGCGTTAACGCCGGGTTTATGGCCCAGCCACAGCAGCTGACGGTGAAATGACTCCCGGACCTTCGCCAGCGGCTGGCCCTGCCAGCTCACCACCCCGCTTTCCGGGCGCGCCAGGCCGCAGAGGATCCGCAGCAGCGAGGTTTTCCCCGCGCCGTTATCACCGGCGACCTGCAGCAGCTCGCCGGCAGCGAGGGACAGCGTCAGCGCCGCAAACAGCGGTCGATCGTCAACGATGCAGGTCAGTCGCTCTGCATGCAGCATGAAGGCAAACTCCTTGATTCAGACAGTATTTTACGTCGTCGCTAAGTATGGGTTGCGCCGCGCGGGCGACGCAACCCTGACGATTACTGTCCGGCCCCCGGCAGCTTCGAGATATCGGCGTTGCCTAACGCCTTCTCATCGTGCGCCGCGGTCTCCTTACGCACCTTCGCCACATCGCTGGCGCTGACCGCCGGCGCGTTGTTGCCCCAGCTGGTGCGGATGAAATTGACCACATCCGCCACCTGCTGGTCGTCCAGGCGCCAGCCGAACGACGGCATGGTCAGGTTGGAGACCGCATCTTTCACCGCCGGCGTGGTGCTCCCGGTCAGAACGATGTGGATAAGCGAAGTGGCATCTTCCGTCTGTACCACCGGGTTGCCCTTCAGCGACGGGAAGGCGCGCTTATAGCCTACGCCGTCGGTGCGGTGGCAGGCGGCGCAGTTATCGACGTACATTGCGGCGCCGGTTTTACTGTCGTTACCCTTCCACAGATCTTTCGCCACGCTGTCTTCCACCGGGGCTGGGGTCTGTTTGCCGCCGCGCGGCGGGAGCGACTTCAGGTAGCGGGCGATGGCGGTGATGTCGTCATCAGAGAGATACTGCAGACTATGCTCCACCACATCGCTCATGCCGCCGAAGACCACGGATTTATCGTTGCGTCCGGTTTTGAGGAACTCGGCCAGCTCGGCTTCGCTCCAGGTCCCCAGACCGTCGCGGTTTTCGCCGCGCAGGCTGGAGGCGACCCAGCCGTCAATCGGCGCATTGCTGCCCGCCAGGTAATCATCGCCTTCGCTTTCGCTGAGCGCTTTTTCCTGCATCGTCAGGCTACGCGGGGTATGACAGGCGCCGCAGTGGCCCAGGCCTTCCACCAGATAGCGGCCGCGCTCCAGCACCGGGTCAACCTGCGGGTTGGCGACAAAGTCGCTCGGCGTCGGGGCGAAGATGCCGCGCCAGAACGCCAGCGGCCAGCGCATCGACAGCGGCCATGGGATGTCGGTGTCCTTGTTGGCGACATTCACCGGCTCCACGCCGTGCATAAAGTAGGCGTACATGGCGCGCATGTCCGCTTCGCTGATCCGCGCGAACGAGGGATACGGCATCGCCGGATAGAGCGTGGAACCGTCTTTCCGCACGCCCTTGCGCACCGCGTCGTCGAACTCTTCGAAGGTGTACCCGCCGATGCCGTGTTCTTTATCCGGCGTGATATTGGTGGAGTAGATGGTGCCGATCGGCGTCTCCATCGGCAAACCGCCGGCGAAAGGTTTCCCTGCTTTGCCGTTGGTGTGGCAGGCGACACAGTCCCCCGCCCGCGCCAGATACTCCCCCTGCTTAATCAGATTGCTGTCCGCAGGCGCCTCTTCGGCGAAGGCCGCGCAGCTCAATGCCCCAAGCACCAGGGCCGATAACCATTGCATTTTCATCATCTGCCTTCCTTTATGCCTGCACCAGGGGACCCGGATTTTTCAGATACTGCTCACGGATCGCCTTCGCTGACCAGTAGGCCAGCGCGGCCACCGTGCCGGTTGGGTTGTAGCCCAGCCCCTGCGGGAACGCGGAGGCGCCGATGACGAAGACGTTATGCACGTCCCAGCTTTGCAGATAACGGTTAACGGCGCTGGTTTTCGGATCTTCCCCCATCACCGCCCCACCGTTCATATGGGTGGTCTGGTAGGTGGTGGTATCAAAGTGGCTGTTGGCGTGTTTTGGGCTGCCGAGGATATATTTCGGCTTCATCGCTTTGGCGATCGGCGCCATCTTATCGAACATAAACTGCGCCATCTTGATGTCGTTTTCCTGCCAGTCGAAGGTCATACGCAGCAGCGGCTGGCCGAAGACGTTTTTGTAGTTCGGATCAAGATCGAGGTAGTTCTGCCGATAGGACTGGTGCGCGCCGTGGGCATCCATCGACAGGTGATGGGTGTAGGTATCGGCCACCGCCGCTTTCCACTTGCTGCCCCACGCCGGGGTGCCCGGCGGTACCGGGAAACCGGAGATGGGCTTGGTCCCGGCCTGGTTGACCCAGAATGGCGAACCGCCGACAAAGCCCGCCGCGCCGTGGTCGAAGTTGTCGGCGTTGAAGTCGTCGACGCCGACGCCGTTGCCGCCCGCGCCGATAAACGGGTTGGTATAGGTGTCTTTGTCGAAAATGGCCTTGATGGTGGTCATGTTCTGGTAGGCGAAGTTACGCCCTACCACCCCTTCGCCGGTCTCCGGATTGTACGGTTTGCCGATCCCGGAGAGCAGCATCAGGTGCACGTTGTGGAACTGGAAGGCGCCGATAATCACCAGGTCCGCCGGCTGTTCCATTTCGCGCCCCTGGCCGTCGACGTAGGTCACGCCGGTGGCGCGGGATTTGTCGTCGGTCAGGTTGACCTTCAGCACGTTGGCGTTAGTCCGCAGCTCAAAGCGTTTTTCCTGGCGCAGCGCCGGCAGAATGTTCACGTTCGGCGAGGCTTTAGAGTACATGTAGCAGGCGTAGCCGCTGCAGAAACCGCAGAAGTTGCACGGGCCCATCTGCGCGCCGTAGGGGTTGGTATAGGAGTCGGAGGTGTTGGCCGACGGCAGGTTATAGGGGTGATACCCCACTTCCAGCGCCGCTTTTTCAAACAGCTGCGCCGACCAGGTGTTTTTCTGCGCCGGCAGCGGGAAGTCATCCGAGCGGTCCGGGGCGAAGGCGTTGCCGCCGCGGCCTTTGCCGACGACCTTGCCTTTGATCGACCAGGCGGTCCCGGAAGTACCGAATACTTTTTCCGCTTTATCGAAGAATGGTTCCAGATCGTCGTAGGTGACGCCGAAATCCTGGATGATCATATCCTGGGGGATGAAGTTTTTGCCGTAGCGTTCTTCATAGTGGCTGCGCATCCGCAGCTCAATGGGATCGACGCGGAAATGGACGCCGGACCAGTGCAGCCCGGCGCCGCCCACGCCGGTACCCGGCAGGAAGGCCGCCAGCTGGCGATAGGGCACCGCCTGTTGGCTGGTGTTATGCCGGATGGTGACGGTGCTTTTCGATAGATCCTGGAACAGCTTGCGGCGGATGTTGTAGGTCAGCTCATCAATCACCTGCGGATAGGCGCCGTCCGGCCAGGTGTCGCGCATCGGGCCGCGCTCCAGCGCGACGACGTTGAGCCCCGCTTCGGTCAGCTCTTTGGCCATGATCGCCCCAACCCAGCCGAAGCCGACGATCGCGACATCGGTTTTTTTCAATACGGTGGCCATGATTACGCCCTCTCCCCATTAATTGATACCGGCGGGAAGGGGTAGCGTTCGCCCCGTTCAACCCAGTCCATAAAGTCGGCGCGCGCGCCGGGAAAATTAATCAGCGTCCAGCCGACCATGCCTTTATTGCCGCCATGGATCGGGTCGCTGAAGAACCCTTCGCGGGTGTTTTGCAGCAGATAGGTGAAGAACAGCGAGGCCGGCAGCTGTTTGAACTCGGCTTTACCCGATTCCCACAGGCCGAGCGCCTCGTCCTGCTGCTCGCTGCTCAGTTCAGCGAAGGTTTTATGATATTTGTCCTGACACCACGCCTCGGCGTCGGCGATCCCGAGGTTATAGATCTGTTTGGGCACCAACGGCAGCTGATAACCCATCTCTTTCGGCACGTCGGGATTGAAGGGCCCCTGCATATACCAGATGGAGCCGGTGGCGTAAGGGGTATTGAGCTGGCGGTCGATAAACTCCGGGACGCCGGCCTCTTTGGCACCGGGACCGAGTTCATCCGCCGGGATTAAGCGAGCGACGGCGGCGTTGATAAACGCCCACTCACGATCGTTGAAGAACTGCGGCTTCCAGTCGCTGGCCGCCGCGGTGTTCCCGGAGGCTGGCTCTGAAGCGGGGGCCGCCTGCGCGGTCGCGCTGGTGGCCACGCCAATAGCCCCTGCTCCCGCGCCGCCGATCACCACCGTCGGGATCAGCGCCATCGATTTCACCAGGAAATCACGCCTGGAATTGTTGGTTTTCTCGCTCGACATCATCACATTCCTGTCATTGAAAATTACTGTTTTTGTCGCTGACAAAACCAGTGAATGTCGTGCTGGAACCGATACCATTGCGCTTTTAAACCGCTTAGCGTCTGGCCCGGCCCGGCAAGTCGGATAAAACATCGCCAGAGGCGATATCATTTATAGGGTTATCGTTTGGATAGTAGACGATTCTCAACGAAACGCGGAAAATCGGAGAGAAATTCACCGGTCTGTCATCGTGAGAAGAGTGCTGCCATAACCTTGAGGCGGTAAACCAGCGGCATTCACACCGCGCTGAGCTTACCCATGCGCCAAAAAAGAGTGACTTGTATCACAAATGTTATTTTTTGTTTATGGTACATGGCAGATTAAACGTCTGTAAATACTCGTATTAGGAATAATTAAACATTTTGAGCTGTTAAAAAAGTTAATAACCGTTGTTAACTATCTTGTATCTATTGTCCGGCTAGCGCCTTCAGCTGGTGATATACCATCCACAGGAGAAGAGAAGATATGTTCGATCATGTGAAATTCGGCGTTAGCGACTATGCCGCCAGCAAAGCGTTCTTTTTGCAGGCCCTGGCCCCGCTTGGCGTAACGCTGGTCGGCGAAGGCGAACCGAGCTACGGCGCAGAGCTGGCCGGCAGCGGCGATGCTTCTCTATGCCTCTATCAAAGTGCGGAAAAACCGGCGCCGCTGCACATTGCCTTTCGCGCCGACAGCCGCGAGCAGGTCGATGCCTTCTGGCAGGCGGCGCTGGCCGCCGGAGGAAAGGACAACGGCGCGCCGGGGCTACGGCCAAACTACCACGCCAGTTACTACGCCGCGTTTGTGATTGCGCCAGACGGGCACAATATTGAAGCCGTGTGCCATCTGGCGGGGTAACTGGCGGCTACCGCTGCGGAAAAATCCACACATCCTCCGCCGGGAGCGTCAGATGGCAGTGTTCGGCATCGCGCAGCGCCGTTCCGTAGGCGCGCAGCGGAAAGTCGTCGCCTTCGGTACGGAACAGGTACTCCCAGCGGTCGCCGAGGTACATGCTGGTCAGCAGCGGTAGCTGGAGGCTATTATCCTGCGCGGCGCCGTCAAGTCGCAGGCGCTCGACGCGGATCACCGCCGTCGCCGGCTCGCCAACGCTAACCCCCTCGCCCGCTCGCCCCCACAGGCTCCAGCTGGCGCCTTCGATCCGCGCCCTGCCGTTCTCCAGCGCCATCACTTTGCCGTGCAGGCGGTTATTGCTGCCCATAAACTCAGCGGCGAACAGCGTCGCCGGGCTGCCGTACATCTCCTGCGGGGTCCCCTGCTGCTCAATGACGCCATTGTTCAGCAGCAAAATACGATCGGAGATGGCCATTGCTTCATTCTGATCGTGGGTGACCATCAGCGCCGAGAGGCCCAACTTAATGATCAGCTCGCGCAAAAACACCCGCGCCTCTTCGCGCAGCTTGGCGTCAAGGTTGGAGAGCGGTTCATCCAGCAGGATCACCGGCGGGTTGTAAACCAGCGCCCGGCCGATGGCCACCCGCTGCTGCTGGCCACCGGAGAGTTGGTGCGGATGGCGGTTGCCAAGGTGCCCCAGCCCCAGCTGATCCAGCACACGCTGCACCCGCTCTTTTATCTCCCCGGCGGCGACTTTACGCAGCTTCAACGGATAGGCCACATTGTCGAACACCGTTTTGTGCGGCCACAGGGCATAGGACTGGAACACCAGGCCGAGGTTACGCTCTTCGGCCGGGATCTCGCTGCGCGGCGTGCCGTCGTACACCGTGCGGTTGCCAATGGCGATCCGTCCGCTCGTCGGTTTTTCCAGCCCGGCCACCGCCCGCAGCAGCGTGGTTTTCCCACTTCCCGAAGGCCCCAGCAGCGACACCACCTCTCCCCGGCCGAGCGTCATGGACACCCCCTTCAGCACCGGGTTGTCGCCATAGGTGAGATGCAGATTTTCTACCGATAACTCAATCATGTAATTTCACTCCAAAGCGCAGGGCGATACCAAGGCCAATCACCACCAGCAGAATATTGATAAAGGAGAGCGCCGCGACGATATCGATGGCCCCCGCCGCCCACAGCGACACCAGCATCGAGCCGATGGTTTCGGTACCCGGCGACAGCAGATAGACGCCGGTGGAATACTCACGCTCAAAGATAAGGAACATCAGCAGCCAGGAGCCAATCAGCCCATAGCGCGACAGCGGAACGGTCACGTGGCGGGTGATCTGCCCCCGCGAGGCGCCGGTGCTACGCGCCGCCTCCTCCAGCTCCGGGCCCACCTGCAGCAGCGTCGAGGAGATGAGCCGCAGGCCGTAGGCCATCCACACCACGGTGTAGGCCAGCCAGACGCTGAAGATGGTGTTGCGCAGGGCGCGCAGCTGCACGATAAGGTGCTCCCGCAGCCAGTCGGCCACCGGCAGCGCCGAGAGCCAGCCGTGCTTCAGCGACTGATCGAGCCACATCGGTACAAACAGGAATACCCACAGGAAGGCCAGGCCGGCCAGCAGCCCCGGTACCGCGCGCGGGACCAGCACGCTGTAGTCGAGAAAGCGGGTGACGTTGTCCGCTTTGCGGTGCATGGCGATGCCGACAAACAGATAGCAGATCACCGCCAGCGCGCCGCCGATGATGCCGATAGCCATCGAGTTGACGATCGCCCGCAGCAGGTTGGGCTGCTGCCAGATATTGTGGAACGTCGCCAGCGACAGCTCATCCCACAGCGACACGCCGACGCCCCAGTTGGAGATAAAAGCGCGCAGCGCCACGCCGAGCAGCGGTACGCCGATGGTCACCGTCAGCCAGGCCACCACCACCGCCCCGGCCAGCCAGCGCCATTTGCCCAGCGGCAGCGCCCGCGCCTGGGACGCCTTGCCCTTCATGGTGACAAAGCGGTTGGCGGTGCGCATCAGCCGCCGCTGGAGCATCACCAGCGGGATGGTGATGCAGATCAGCACCACCGCCACCGCCGCCATCAGATGGTAGGAGGGGGTGCCGAGCTTGTTAGTCAGCTTGTAGAGATAGGTCGCCAGCACCATGTTGCCCTCGGGGTCGCCCAGCACCAGCATCAGACCGAAGACTTCCAGACCGAGGAAAAAGAGCAACACGCAGGCGTAAAGAATGGATGGCCGCACCATCGGCAGACTCACCGAGGTCATCCCCTGCAGCGGCGTGGCGCCGACGGTGCGCGCCGCCTCTTCCACGTCGGAGCCGACGCTGCGCAGCGCCGAAGAGATATAGAGATAGGCATGCGGAACGTGAGTTAAGCCGGCGATGACCACAATGCTGAACATCGAGTAGATATTCCACGGCACAAAGCCGATCAGCTGCTGCGCCCACTGGGAAAAGAAGCCTACCGGCCCGGCGGCCACCACGTAGCCAAAGCCCAGCACCATCGGCGAGACGAAGATCGGCACCAGGATCAGCGGCTCAATGATCCGCCGGCCGGGTAAATCGGTGCGCACCATCAGAAACGCCAAAATACCGCCCAGCGGAATGGCGATAATCACCAGGCCAAAGGCCAGAATAAAACCTGACCTTAATGCCAGATAAAAATCCGGGTCGGTAAAAATAAAGGCGAAGGCTTCCAGACTCCACGATTTGGAGCGGGAAAAGAACGGTGCCGAAAGAAAACTCTGCACCACAATAAATAACAGTGGGACATAAATCACCAGCGCCGTGATGCACACCACCACGCCGCGCGGCAGCCCCTGCCACTTTCTGCGTAATACGTTCATGGTTCATCCCTTCGGTCAGGTGAATAAACCCGCCGGGTGTGAATAGGGGGGGGGGGGGGGGGCCCCGGGGGGGGG
>NZ_GL882855.1:62503-67137 GCF_000195655.1 Klebsiella sp. MS 92-3 | reverse complement strand
GGGGGCGCCCCCCCAGGGGAGGATTATTTCGCGGCGGCGCTGCGCCATTGTTTAATAAACTGCAGACGTTTTTGCGGCTGTAAATAATCGAGCAGCGTTTCGTTGACCGGGATCGGTTTTAACGCTTTGCCCAGCAGCGCGGTCATGCCGTCGATATCATTTTTACCTGCAATATCGCGACGAATAGAGGGAATATCCGCCTGGCTGGCGAGGATCTGCTGGCCTTTTTCCGACAGGACATAATCCAGCCACAATTTCGCCGCATTGGGATGTTCGCTCTCCTGGCTAATAAACGAGACGCGGGAGAGCACCAGCACGTAATCTTTCGGATAGGCAATACCTAAAGAGGGATCGTTTTTCGCCCGCGCTTCGGCATAAGAGCCAAGAATGTTATAGCCGATCAGGTTTTCGCCGGAGGAGACGCGCTCCATCATTGTGCCGGTGGAAGACTGCACCGTCAGGCCGCCTTTGGCGATATTCGCCAGGTCGGCAAAATAGTTCGCGTCGGCCTGGCTGTCCTGTACCGCCAGCATAAAGCCGAGGCCCGATTTTTCGATATCGTAGGTGGTGACTTTGCCTTTAAATTTATCGGCCTGGCTGGCGATAAGTTTTGCCAGCGCGGTATGCGAATCCGGTACCTCATTCTGCGGGATCAGCCGTTTGTTATAGATAAACACCACCGGCTCATAGGTAGTGCCATAGGCTTTTTGCTGCCAGACCGCCCAGTCGGGTAATTGCTTCACCTCCGGCGAGGCATATTGTTCGGCGTATTCGGTGGCTAATTTCAGCGCGGTATCCATCGATGAGCTCCACACCACATCCCCGCTGCCGCCCCCGGCGGCCTGTTCGCTGATATAGCGGTTATACAGCTCGGTACTGTTCATGTCGTTATATTCGACTTTGACGCCCGGGTATTGCGCTTCAAATCCCTTAATTAACGGCCCGGCCGCTTTGGTGTCGGTCGTGGAATAGATCACCACCTTGCCCTCTTTTACGGCGGCATCAATCGTTTTTTGATAATCCGCGGGATAGCCCGCAGGCACCTCCGCCCAGGCGGCACAGGCGAAAACGGCCGTCAGTGAAACCACTAAACCACTTATTTTCTTATACATGATACCAACCTTTAATCATCAATTAATAAACACAAATTTAACATATAGTGGTATCAGCTCCCCTTGCAACGACGGGCATGGCTTTTTTCTGGCTTTTGTGACACTGGCAGAATTTAAAAATGTGGTGTTTATGGCGTTAATTAAAACGCGATCCCGGCCCGGTTTTTTATCGTCTGTCGTATGCGCAGGCGCTGGCGCAGCGGCATGTCGCCGGGAGACGCCGCCCTTGACCTTCTGCGCCGGGCGGCGCAGCATAAAACGGCAAACATAACAAAATAACAACAGACTACAGGAGAGAATCAGTGCCTACAGGACACCGCTTTCTGGCGACGGATCTGCATCAGTTTGTCGTCTCACTGTTTACCCATCTCGGCAGTACCCCAGGGGAAGCCACCCTCGTCGCGGACCATCTGATCGCCGCCAATCTTGCCGGGCATGACTCCCACGGCGTCGGGATGATCCCCAGCTACGTCAAATCCCACGCCGGTGGTTTTCTGCAGCTCAACCGCCACGCCACGGTGACCAAAGACGCCGGCGCCGTGGTCACCCTCGACGGCAACGCCGGCTTCGGCCAGGTGGTCGCCCACGAAGCGATGCAGTTAGGCATTGAAAAGGCGAAGCAGCATGGTATGGCGGCTATCGCCCTGCGCAATGCGCATCACGTCGGACGCATCGGCTACTGGGCCGAACAGTGCGCCGCCGCCGGGCTGATCTCCATTCACTTCGTCAGCGTCATCGGCGACCCGATGGTCGCCCCGTTCCGCGGGAAGGACAGCCGCTTCGGCACCAACCCGCTGTGCGTGGTGTTTCCCCGCGCGGGCCATCCGCCGCTGCTGCTGGACTACGCCACCAGCGCCATCGCCTTTGGTAAAACCCGCGTCGCCTGGCATAAAGGCGAAGCCGTGGCCCCCGGCTGCCTGATTGACGCCGAGGGTCGACCCACCACCGACCCGGCGGTGATGCAGACCTCGCCGCTGGGCGCCCTGCTCACCTTCGCCCAGCACAAAGGCTATGCCCTGGCGACGCTGTGCGAAGTGCTCGGCGGCGCGCTCTCCGGCGGGCAAACCACCCATCAGGAGAGCCTGCAGACCAGCGTCGACGCCATCTTTAACTGCATGACCACGGTGATCCTGCGCCCGGACGCGTTCGATGCCCCGGACAGCCAGGCACAGACGGAGGCCTTTATCGCATGGTGTAAGCAGTCGCCGCACGATGCCGATGCCCCGGTGCTGGCGCCCGGCGAATGGGAGGCCGCCAACCGCGAAGCGCGGCTGGCGCAGGGGATCCCACTGGATGCCGGCAGCTGGCAGGCTATCTGCGCCGCCGCGCGCGACGTCGGCCTGAGCGAATCGCACTTCGACCGCTGCCGCCCTCTCGCCTAGCCACGTGTTACCCCGCAGAGCGTCTGACGTCGGCGCTCTGCGTCATCGTCATTAGTGACGAGATCATGCTCCCGTCATCAATCTCTTTTCATTTTTCAATACAGATCAAGAGCTTAAATTCTGGCACAAGACCTGCATAGCGCAACAGGCCTGCGTCTGCATCACCACCAGGCGATACCGCGATCGTTGCCCGTCGGGCCCGGCGCGACAGCGATCCTCAGTTCACTGTTAACAGGTCTGTTACTGATGAAAAAAATCACGAGCGTGTGCCCCTACTGCGGGGCGGGTTGCAAACTTAAACTGGTTGTCGACAACAATAAAATCATTCGCGCGGAGGCCGCCGACGGCGTCACCAACCAGAACCAGCTGTGCCTGAAAGGCTACTACGGCTGGGATTTTCTTAACGATACGCAGCTCCTGACGCCCCGTCTTAAACAACCGATGATCCGCTACCAGAAAGGCGGCGCCTTCACGCCGGTCAGCTGGCAGGAGGCGATTCGCTATACCGCCAGCAAGCTCAGGGAGATCAAAGAGAAGCATGGCCCGCGCGCCATCATGACCACCGGCTCCTCGCGCGGCACCGGCAACGAAACCAACTATGTGATGCAAAAGTTCGCCCGCGCGGTGCTGAACACCAATAACGTCGACTGCTGCGCCCGCGTCTGCCACGGCCCCTCCGTCGCCGGGCTACAGCAGGCGCTGGGCAACGGGGCGATGAGCAACTCGATTAGCGACATCGAAAACTCGAAGTGCCTGCTGGTTTTTGGCTACAACTGCGCCGACTCCCATCCCATCGTCGCCCGCCGGGTAATCAAGGCCCGGGACAACGGCGCCAAAATCATCGTCTGCGATCCGCGGCGCATCGAAACCGCGCGCATTGCCGATCGTCATCTGCAGCTCAACAACGGCAGCAACATGGCGCTGGTAAATGCCTTCGGCTATGTGCTGCTGGAGGAGGAGCTGTACAACAAAACCTATGTCGAACGCTATACCGAAGGGCTGGATGCTTACCGCGAGGCGGTGAAGGATTACGCCCCGGAAGCGGTGGAAGGGATTGTCGGGGTCAGCGCGCGGGAAATCCGGGAGGCGATGCGCATGTTCGCCGCCGCCCCATCCGCCACCATTATGTGGGGCATGGGGGTCACCCAGTTTGGCCAGGCGGTGGACGTGGTGCGCGGCCTGGCAAGCCTGGCGCTGCTCACCGGCAACCTGGGACGGCCCAACGTCGGCGTGGGGCCGGTCCGCGGGCAAAACAACGTACAGGGCGCCTGCGATATGGGCGTGCTGCCGAACCTGTTCCCCGGCTATCAGGAGGTCACCGACCCCGCCGTGCGGGCGAAATTCGCCGCCGCCTGGGGCATCGACCCGGCGCTGATGGACGACCAGGTCGGCACTCGCATCACCGAGGTGCCGCATAAAGCGCTGACCGGCGAGATCAAAGCCTATTACATCATGGGCGAAGATCCGCTGCAGACCGAAGCCGACCTCGGCCTGGTGCGCAAAGGCATCGAGGCGCTGGACTTCGTGGTCGTGCAGGACATCTTCATGACCAAAACAGCGGAAATGGCCGATGTCCTGCTGCCGGCCACCTCCTGGGGCGAGCACGGCGGCGTCTTCACCTGCGCCGACCGCGGGTTCCAGCGGTTTGAACAGGCGATCCCTCCGGCGGGGAATGTGAAGCGCGACTGGGAGATCATTAGCCTGCTGGCCAGCGAAATGGGCTATCCGATGCACTATGAGAACAACCAGCAGATCTGGGACGAGATGCGCGAACTCTGCCCGCTGTTTTACGGCGTGACCTGGGAGAAAATGGGCGATATGAGCCATGTCCAGTGGCCGTGCCCAACCCTCGATCATCCCGGCACGCCGTGGCTGTATAAAGACAACCGCTTCGACACCCCCTCGGGTAAAGGGCAACTGTTCGCCACCGCCTGGCGCGCGCCGGCGGAGCGCCCGGATGACGAGTGGCCGCTGGTGCTGTGCACCGTGCGGGAAGTCGGACATTATTCCTGCCGCTCGATGACCGGCAACTGCGCCGCGCTGCAGTCGCTGGCCGACGAGCCGGGACGGGTGCAGATGAATCCCGCGGATGCGCAACGACTGGGGATCGCCGACAAACAGCTGGTGTGGGTCAGCTCCC
>NZ_GL882855.1:61266-62413 GCF_000195655.1 Klebsiella sp. MS 92-3 | reverse complement strand
GGGGGGGGGGGGGGGGGGGGCCCCCCCGGGGGGGGGAGGGTTTTTCCCCGCGGCGACCTCAGCGATCGCATCAATCCGGGGGCGGTCTATATGACCTATCAGTGGTGGGTGGGCGCCTGCAATGAGCTGACCCAGGATAACCTCGATCCGATCTCCAAAACGCCGGAAACCAAATACTGTGCGGTGAAAGTGGAAGCGATTGCCGACCAGCAATGGGCGGAGCGCTATGCCTGGACGGCCTACAGCGACATGAAAGCGCGACTGAAAGCCGCTGCCGACGTCTGACCTCAGGGAGCGCAGCGCGCTCCCTCTGCCGCTGCCGGTGGGTTACGCCGCCGGCAGCTGTTTCTCCACCAGCCCCACCCACATGGCGACGCCGGGGCCGATCAGCGCATCGTTAAAGTCATAGCTGGCGTTATGCAGCGGCTTCGACGGGGTTTCGCCGTCGGTGCCTATCCAGAAATAGGCCCCCGGACAGGCCTCCAGCATGCAGGCAAAATCTTCGGAGGCCATCGACGGCGCCTGATTCCAGCGCACCGCTTGCGCGCCGAGAGTGGCGGCAGCCACCTCGCGCACCTGCTGCGCCTGCAGCGCATGGTTTTTGGTCACCGGATAACCCGGGAACCAGCTAATCTCGCCCTGCACATCGGACACCTGCGGCTGGGTCGCCACATAGCTTTCGATAAGCTCCCGCACGCGGGCGCGAACGCGATTGCTCAGGCAGCGGAAGGTACCGCGCAGCACCACGGTGTCCGGCAGGACGTTGATCGCCTCGCCGCCGTTTATCTGGGTGATGCTGACCACTGCGGAATCCTGCGGCGACAAGCGGCGGGAAGGAATGGTCTGCAGCGCCATTATCAGCTGCGCCGCCGCGACGATCGGATCGGCCCCGCTCTCCGGCATCGCCGCATGACAGCTCTTTCCGCGCAGGGTTATCTCGAAGGCGTCCAGTGAGGCCATCATCGCGCCATCGCTGAGCGCCACTTCGCCAAGAGGGATCCCCGGCCAGTTATGCAGCGCGTAGATGGCGTCCATCGGGAAGCGCTCAAACAACCCCTCCTCCACCATTTTGCGCGCGCCGCCGAGGTTCTCTTCCGCCGGCTGAAAGACAAAGTGGACGGTACCGCTGAAATGGCGGGGCTGCGCC
>NZ_GL882855.1:59302-61137 GCF_000195655.1 Klebsiella sp. MS 92-3 | reverse complement strand
GGCGCCCGCCAGCAGCATCGCGGTATGGCCATCGTGGCCGCAGGCGTGCATCACCCCGGCGCGGCGTGAACGGTAGCTGACGCTCCCCAGCTCGGTGATCGGCAGGGCGTCCATATCGGCGCGCAGGCCGATAACCGGCCCGGGGCCGTTCTCCAGCGTCGCCACGACGCCGGTGCCGGCCAGCCCGCGATGCACCTGCAGCCCAAACGAGGCCAGCAGCTCCGCAACGCGGCGCGAGGTCTCCTGCTCCTGATATCCGAGCTCAGGCGCGGCGTGAAATTCACGTCGCCAGCCAACGGCTTCGGCGATCAGTGACGGCGATACGGCCATGTATTACTCCTTTCCTGCATAGCGTAATGCTGAATAATCGGTCATGCGTCGCGTTTTTCCCCGTCGCTCACCGGCGTCGGGGCGCTGCCGCTCCCTCCGTTATATCCTGTCGTTACCACGCTGACAACGTCACGAAATGCGGCGGCGGCGCGGCGTACAGCCCACCTGCTGCCCTGCGGCCCTTTTTTGGTAGTGATTTCAACGGTGACAACGGCCAGTCGATTAATTATTATGCAACTCAGGACGGCAATTTGCCGAAGGATCCACTACTGACCTCTCCGTCATCGGAAATAAAATGTTTAACCCAGACCAGAATCGTCTTGCCCCCACGCTGGCGATGATCATGGCCGCGTCGCTTGTGGGATTTATCACCGGCTATACGGTGCCGTTAATCAGTCTTGAGCTGGCGCAGCAGCAGATCGCGCCGCTGTACGTCGGCCTGCTGGCCGCCCTGCCGCCCGCCGGCATGATGATCTCCTCTTTCCTCTCTCCTGCGCTGTGCCGGCGCGTTGAAATGGGCGTGCTGCTGAGCGGCAGTCTGATCCTGCTGGCGCTGGCGACCATCGCCTCATGCATGACTACCGATATGACGCTGCTTTTGCTGCCGCGCCTGCTGACCGGCCTGGCCTCCGGGGTCATTATCGTACTCGGCGAAAGCTGGATCACCGGCGGCGCGGCGGGCAGCCAGCGCGCTACCCTCACCGGTCTCTACGCCTCGGCCTTTACCGGCTGCCAGCTGGCCGGGCCGCTGCTAATCTCCGTCGGCCCAGCCTGGCAGACATCAGCGCTGATAGCGATTGTCGCGGTCACCGCCGTCTGCCTGCTGATGCTGCGCCATCTGCCCACCGGCACTCGTGAAAGCCTCGGGGAGCGCGCCAGCTGGCGCAGCCTCGGCGCCTTTCTGCCGGTACTGGCCTCCGGGGTCTTCTGCTTCGCCTTCTTTGACGCCAGCATCCTCGCCCTGCTGCCGCTGTACGGCATGGACAAAGGGCTGAATGAAGGGCTGGCGGTGCTGCTGGTCACCGTGGTGCTGACCGGAGATGCGATGTTCCAGACCCCGCTCGGCTGGCTGGCCGACCGGGTCGGGATTCGCCGCGTGCATCTGAGCTGCGCGGTGGTTTTCAGCCTGTCGCTGCTGGCCCTGCCGCTGATGCTCGGCTCGCGCATTCAGCTGATGGCCATTTGTCTGCTGCTGGGCGCCGCGGCGGGTGCGCTTTATACCCTGTCGCTGGTGCGGGCGGGGAAAACCTTCAATGGGCAGAAGCTGATTATGATTAACGCACTGTTCGGCTTTTTCTGGTCCGCCGGCAGCGTTGCCGGGCCGGTAGTCAGCGGCATGCTGATCGGCATCACTGGTTACGATGGCCTGATCGTCACCCTGGTGGCCAGCGGCGTACTGTTCCTGTTGATTCAGTGTCTGTGCAAAAACGAGAAAACCCTGCTTGCCAGTGAGCAGGAAGATGACATGGACGAGGCGACGGAGTCCGCACGGTAGTCCTCACCGG
>NZ_GL882855.1:55391-59171 GCF_000195655.1 Klebsiella sp. MS 92-3 | reverse complement strand
CCCCCTTTTTTTTATGGCCCTCACCGGAGGGTATCCTGTTCTTGCTGGCTCACTGCTGTTAACCATTGCCGGCCCCCCAGCCGAAAGGAAATCCCATGGAAAGTAATACCTTACATCGTGGCAGATTGATCGATCATATTCTGCTGGTTGTCGAAGACTTTGAGGCAAGCAAAAACTTCTATACCGCCGTACTGTCGGCGCTGGAGATCCCGGTTATCACCACCGCCAATGAATACTTGCTGGCCGACGAACTGGTGGTGGCCTCACGCCGCAGCCCGGAGGCTGCCGGGAAACTGACTGGGCGCCACCACCTGGCATTCCAGGCCAGAGATCGTGACATGGTGGACGCTTTTTACCATGCGGCGCTGACCCATGGCGGACGTGATAACGGCGCGCCTGGCGAACGACACTATCATCCTGGTTACTATGCCGCTTTTGTGCTGGATCCGCAGGGGAATAATATTGAGGCGGTGTACCATGGCAAGGTTGAGCGCAGCGCCGGGTCTGTTGCGATCAGCTTCACGCAGTAAGCGGGCGAAAGTCACATTTCCTTACCTGCGCAATTCCCATAATAAATGTGGGTGTTATCATTTCCTTAATGAATAATTCATACCCATAGCTGAGGCGTCGATGCTGGAAAACCTAATCATCTGATAATCAGACTTCCGACCATCACTGGCCGGACTGATTATCACTGCGCTGAAATCGAATGCGGACACTGGCGAGTGTTCGCCTATTTTGCCCATGATGATGACAAAGGTTTCCCGGTATGAATGTTTCCCCTCAGGAGCAAGCGACTTTATTCATTCTCGTCCCCTGCGGACAAACGCTCCACATCCACGCGATGGCAGCGAGACCCCTCCCTCGCATAAGAAACGTCACCCCCAGCCAGTTAACCCGGTGCGTTATCCCTCTGCCATGCTCGATCACTCCCTCTGCATGCCGTTGCGTTGCCTTACCCAATGACCGTCGTCAGGCGAATTTTATCTTTCGATTTGTCATTCCGCGGCCAGCCTGTGACGACAGCCGCAAGGGATCCACATCAACCAGGCCCCGATACCAGGGAAACCGTCACCGACCAGGGAGTCTTCGCGTATGAAATTAGCGTTGGGACCGTACATCCGTTTTAGCAGAATCTTGTTATTTCCGCTGGCGATGGTTATCTATGATTTTTCTGCTTATCTGACTACCGATCTCATTCAGCCGGGTATTATCCACATCATCCGGGAATTTGAGGCTGATGTTGCGTTAGCCCCGGCCTCTGTCAGCCTCTATTTAGCCGGGGGGCTGGCATTACAGTGGCTGCTGGGGCCGCTCTCCGACCGCATTGGTCGCCGCCCCGTACTACTGACCGGAGCCATCATCTTTGCTTTGGCCTGCTTCAGCATGATCTTTGTCACGTCGATTGATCAATATCTTATCGCCCGTTTTATCCAGGGAACCAGTATCTGCTTCATTTCGACAGTCGGTTATGTCTCCATCCAGGAGGCTTTTGATGAAAAAGAGTCTATCCGCATTATGGCGGCGCTGACATCCATCGTTTTGCTGGCGCCGGTAATCGGGCCCCTGGCGGGCGCTGGCCTGATGAATTTCCTGCACTGGAAGTTATTGTTTGCGATCATCGGCGCCATGAGCTTGCTGGCCTGGGCGTTACTGATTTTTAACATGCCAGAAACGGTCACCTCTCAGGGCCGGGGGTTTCGTCCGGGAGAGGTATTTTCCGAGTTTGTCCGCGCCTTTAAACAGCCGGTGGTGCTCACGGGCGCGCTGGCGTTGTCATTCAGTAACCTGCCGATAATCACCTGGGTAGCACTCTCTCCGGTGATCCTGATCGATGACGGCGGGATGTCGCGCGGCGCCTATGCCTGGACCCAGGTGCCTGTCTTTGGCGGCGTTATTATTGCCAGCATCATCGTGGCCCGTTTTATCAAGGATCCGACCTCTCCCCGCTTTATCTGGCGCACTATCCCGATACAGCTGACCGGGTTGTTGGTATTACTGGCGGGAAATATTGCATGGCCCCATACCTGGTGGTGGTCCGTTTCAGGAACAAGTCTCTATGCCCTCGGAACAGGCCTGTTGTTCCCCGTATTATTCCGTTTTGCGCTTTTTTCCCACTCCCTGCCGAAAGGGACGGTTTCAGCCACCATCAACATTGTGGCGCTCAGTTTTATGGCGGCCTCGGTGGAAGTAGCGCGCTGGGTTTACTTCCAGGCTGGCGGCAGAATTGCTTTTCACTGCCTGGCGCTGATAGCAGGAATCGTCGTCATCATGCTGGTCTCGCGCTTGTTAAAACTCCGTCAGCAACATCTTCTTCAGCCAGCCTGAAGGTTTAGGCCTTTTTGCCCGCAACAGGAGAACACTATGTTTTCATACATTATGCTGGGAACGAACGATCTGCCACGCGCCATCAAGTTCTATGACCCGTTAATGGCGCTGCTGGGGCACGTCAAAGCCGGCCGTAACGAACAGGGGGCGTCCTGGGGCACCTTCAACGGCAATCACACCTGCGGGCTGTGCGTGGGCGTTCCTTTTGACCAGCAGCCTGCCGGGGTGGGTAATGGAACGATGGTGGCGCTTAACGCCCGCTCCGTCGCACATATTGCGGAACTGCATGCCCTCGCCCTGCAACTCGGCGGACGTGACGAAGGCGGTCCCGGTCACCGGCCGCAGTATGGCGACGGTTTTTACAGCGCCTACGTCCGCGATCCCGACGGCAATAAGCTGGCGTTTGTTTACTATGCGTCTGCAGATTGAATGGCTGCAGCGGAGGTGGCTTATGCAGACGGAGATAAGGGAGTCAGGACGGCCAACTTCGCCGTCCTTATTCACCGAGGAATAAAAAAGCCAGCAGCTCAAGCGCTGCGGCTTATCTTCCCGGCAAGTTATCTACCGCAAAGTGATAACGTAATCCGGCGTCGCGCATACAGCGTTTCCGCCGCCAGCTGAAAATCATATTCCATCGCCTTCAGCTTTTTCGTCTTGAGCTGTTTTAGTGGAATACCCTCGATATGCCCTGTCGCGACCAACCACCGGATTTCAGCCGTACTCAGCTTGAGCTGTTTTTTCAGTATTGATAGCAGGCTGATGCGAAATGGCTGACTGACTCTGACGCGCACCGTTATCCGCTGACATGCCATCAACGTAACCGACCATTGCTCGTGAATACGAAAATCAGGTTGCCCCGACGGCTCGGCGCGGTTGCGCTTCAGCGTCGCGAGGTCAGCGGCATAATAGTGAACCATGGCTGCATCGTTCTGCAGCAGGCGCTGAAGCAGTTCACGGTTTATCTTGCTGACGTGCAGCCTGGAAAACAGGGCGATATTCCAGGTGTAATCGCAGCGCGTGCATTTATAGATGCTCCAGATATCCAGCAGCTTCTTTTGCGAATTCACCCGGATGGCGCCGGAAGGCGCAAAGTCGCGTTTTACATTGCAGGCGGGGCAGCGTTTGGCAATGTGCTGATACCCCACGGGCGTGACCGTCCATGTAACTGTCATAACGTACCTTTTTTAACCCATACGAAACCGAGTCCGTGATTAACGGACCATGATTTTTGGCGTATGAAAAATAGTTAATCGCTATTTTTCAGTGGGTTAAAAAAAGATTTCCAACGTTATTTTCCTGGAGAAGTCCTAATCGACACCCTGAGATTAACAAAGGGGTTATCGCGGGATATATGAGCCCAGTCAATGTTTGCGCGGATGATTAAAAGCTTCGTCAATACACTCGGAATGCTCAGCGGGCTGGCATTCCCCCCCCCCCCCCCCCCCCCCCCCC
>NZ_GL882855.1:53782-55328 GCF_000195655.1 Klebsiella sp. MS 92-3 | reverse complement strand
CCGGCCCCCCCCCCCCCCCCCCCCCGCCCCGGTTTACAGCACCTTGCTGAGGAACGCGGCGGTGCGTGGGTTGGTCGGCGCGCTAAAGATCTGCCCCGGCTTGCCCTCTTCCTGAATCACGCCCTGGTCGATGAAGATCACCCGGTCGGCTACTTCACGGGCAAAGCCCATTTCGTGAGTCACGATCACCATGGTCATCCCCTCGCTGGCGAGGTTTTTCATCACCTCCAGCACGTCGCCCACCAGCTCCGGATCCAGCGCCGACGTGGGCTCATCGAACAGCATTATCGACGGCTTCATCGCCAGCGCGCGGGCGATGGCTACCCGCTGCTGCTGGCCGCCGGACAGGCTCGAGGGCCAGGCGTCGCGCTTATCGCTTAAGCCCACCTTCGCCAGCAAGGCTTCCGCCAGGTCGACCGCCTGCTGGCGCGGCATATTGCGCAGATTCATCGGCGCCATGATCAGGTTTTCCAGCACCGTCATGTGCGGGAACAGGTTAAAGCGCTGGAACACCATGCCGACGCTTTCGCGCATCTTGTTGAGGTCGGTGGTCCGGTCGTGGGCGGCAAAGCCGTTAACCACCACCTCGCCTTCGCTGACCGTCTCCAGGGCGTTCATGCAGCGCAGGAAGGTGCTTTTCCCCGAGCCGGATGGGCCGATGATGCACACCACTTCCTGCGGTTTAATATCGCAGCTGATGCCGCGCAGCACGTGGCTGTCGCCGAAGCGCTTATGTAAGTTATTAATGTGAATCACTTTTGCCAAACCTCTTTTCCAGACGGTTAACCAGCTGCGCCAGCAGGAAGGTGATCACCCAGTAGACCAGAGAGATGGTCAGGTAGGGTTCCCAGTAGGTGGCGTAGGCGCCGGAGACGGTGCGCGCGGCATAGGCCAGATCGGCCAGGCCGATCGCCGAGGCCAGCGACGAGTCTTTGACAATGGCGATGGCGTTATTGCCCAGCGGCGGCAGAATACGGCGAAACGCCTGCGGCAGGATCACCTTGCGCATGGTTTTCCACCACGGCATGCCCAGCGCGCGGGAGGCCTCCATCTGCCCTTTGTCGATCGACTGGATGCCGGCGCGGAAAATCTCCGACACATAGGCTCCGGCGTTAAGGGTGATCGCCACGATGCAGGAGAGGAACGCCCCGTAGCTGGCGCGCAGTTCGCGGGCAAAGTCGGCGCTCATCAGGCCGCTGGTCACCAGCAGGCCGTCGCGCGGATTGATAAACAGCGGCACCAGCGCAAAGTGCACCACCATAATCTGCACGAACAGCGGCGTGCCGCGGAAGGCGCTGACGTAAAAGCGCACCGGAAACTGCACCAGGTAGCGGAGAATATATTTCCACGGCCCGTGCTCGGCCTTCGCCATCCGCCCGAGACCGAGAGTTAACCCCCACAGCGTCCCGAGGATCACGCAGATAATGGTACATTTAATCGTCATCAGGGCGCCGTCCACAAACAGCGGGCCGTACTCCTCGATGATCTCCCAACGGAATCCCGTCATAGTCCTTCCCTAAAAAATACGGCTATCGCCTGGGCGATA